>CALAVF010000156.1 GCA_937892315.1 uncultured Prevotellaceae bacterium
TCGATGCTCTGCTTACCGAGAACCTTGAACACATGAAGGAGCAGTTCGGGAAACTAAAGAAAGGACTCATCAAGTGCAGGGACTACATATTCAACTTCCTGGAGAACCCTGCGATACCTCCCGATAACAATGCAAGTGAGAGAGGCATCAGGAAGGTCAAGATCAAGATGAAGAACTCCGGCACCTTCCGATCCGATGCAGGGGCAGATGCTTTCCTCGACCTACTTTCCATTGTGGAAACAACCAAGAAGCACAACAACTCACCATATGCTGCTATCCGAGCTCTGTTCTAAGAACGGATAACGGCTATATGGTAATCGCTGAATAGTTACAAGTAAAAGCCCCTCGTACTGCCATCACTGGTGGTACGAGGGGTGTGCGCACTTATGTAATCAAATCAAAATCCTAAATCCCTGTTGTTGAGAGGGACGGATTTTTTGGAAAAACGATTATAGTCGTTCTTTTTCGTTGTTGCCGGCACCTGTCCCCCGATACTTCGAGCGTGTGGTGTTGAGACGGTAGCGGAGTGAGAAGGTAACGTTACGCGAGTCGTCATCATCCACCTTCCTGAAATAGAAGCGGTTGCTGTAGAGGGTTACATGGCTGTTGTTTTTGAACACATCGTTGGCTTCAAGCCGCACGCTCAGTTTGCCACCCCAAAAGTCTTTGCCGACACTAAGGTTAAGCACTGCCGTCACACGGTCTTTATGGATGTTCTGTTGGTTTCCTTTGCTTTGTAGGTCGAAGTCGGCTCGCAAGAGCCAAGCATGAGAGAGGTTGACCAAATTGTTGAGTTTCATCTGCAAAAAGGGATTGCCGAATCGCTTGGCTTTGCCTTGGAAATCGGCTTCAAACCACTGCTTGTGGAATGCGATTCCCCATTGCGGTGTCCAAACGCCAAATGTCTTCTGCACATTGAGCGATACGGAGAGCCAGTCGCTGTGATTGTAGTTCTCGTGGGTGACAAGGTTGATTTTGCTGTCTCCCTCGTAACTTTTGGCTGTGTAGAGGATAGGGTTGAGCGTGTGACCGAAGAAGACGTTAAGATAGAGCCACTTGTAGATGCCCATCACGTTTACGTTATGGTTCTTCACCGATTGCAGATAAGGATTTCCCATCTGATAGTTCAAGCGGTTCTCATAAAGGACATCATTGCTCAGCAGCCAATAACTGGGTCGGATGCTGCGATAGGCGTAACTGAACGAAAGTTGCAGTTTTTTTAGTGTCGCCGATGCTGAGAACGAGGGAAAGATGTTGTCATAAGTTCGGCTCTGCTCGTCTCGGCGGATGCCACCCGAAAAGTATTCCGACACGACGTGCTCATACCTCAATCCTGCCGTGAGATGGAATTTGCCAAAAGGCTGACTCACCTGCACGAAGGGGGCAAAGCCGTGTTCACGCTGCTCGGTGTTGCTGTTGGCAATGTAGCCCTCCTCGTTCTCAAACTCGCTTCTCCAATGCGTGTTGGTATATTCTTCACCCACTTCCACCTCACCTTTGCCCAGCGGATGAGACAGAATCAGTTTTTCTGCCACCATCTGACTACGGTTCAAATTACGCGTGTGAACATTGCGGTCGGTATATTTGTCGCTCAGTTCGTCTTGGATGTTTCGGGCTGTATGTTTCCGAGAGGTATAGTCGGCGTTGAAGTCAATGCTCCATTTTCCCACTTCCCCTGTGTAGTAGATGTTCGCCTGGTGTTTGGGTGTGGTCGTGGCTGTGTGGGTTCCATCATTCTGCAGACGGTCATAGATTTGCCCGTCGGCCATCAAGATGTCATCGGTCGTGTTGCGAGTTTTCACACGGTCGTAGGTGTTCTGATAGAATCCACCAAAAGAATGACGGTCGTTTGCCTGATAGTTGAAACCGATGCGTCCTTCCCCAAAAGGGTTTAGGGTACGGTTTGTGGTACGATTGTTGATTGTCCATAGTGTGTCGGCAGCCACGATTTGTCCGAAAAGTCCTTTCTCTCGTCTGTCGTTGTAAGCCCCGAAAAGGTTGGCAAACAGTTCCAATCCGCCTGTGCGGTAGGTCATGTTCAGCCGTTCGTTGTTCACGAATCCGTGGTCTTTTCTCGACCACGACATGGCTTCCACACCCAATCCTTCGCCCACCATCCGTCGGGTGTGAATGATGATGACCGCTTGTGTGGTGGCGTCGTAGCGGGCACCCGGGTTCATCACCACCTCCACGCTCTTGATGTTGTCCGACTGGATGTTTCGCAATTCCGACCAATCTTGCAGTTTCCGACCGTTCACGTAGATGACAGGTTTGCCTTTCCCAAAAATCTCAAATGAATCTCGGTTTTTGATGACCATCGGCACACGGGTCAGCACCTCTTCTGCGGTTCCGATGCCTGCCAACAGGGTGCCTTCCACGTTCAGCATCAGCGATGCCCCTCGCATTTCCATGCTTGGCATTTCACCTCGCACTTCCACGCCGTTCAGCATCTGCACCTCTGGGTGCATTCGGATGGTGCCCATGTTGGTTGTCTCGCAGGTTCGGAACAGCGTTTTGTACCCCACGTAACTGATTCTTATCAGGACGTTCGTGTCTTCAATCGGAATGACAAACAAGCCGCTTTCGTTGCTTACGCCGCCTGACAGGATGGTCGAGTCGCTGGGGGCAAGCAGGGCGATGTTGGCAAACACCACGGGCAGATTGTGCTCGTCCACCAATCGCCCCGTCAGTCGTTGAGCCGTCTTGTGGGTACACTCCACATACACCTCTTTCCCGTTCATCGTCATGCGGATAGGGTAGAACCCGATGAGTTGTTGAATCGCCTCAGGGATGGATTTGTTCTTCACGTCGGTGGTCACACTGAAATCCTCCAACTCGTTGCAAATGAAGATGATGTCGTATTGCTTTGTCTGCGTCTGGAGATACTTCAGGGCTTCCGACATGGGCACCTCGCGAAACGTGTGGGTGATACGCTGTGCCTTCGCCGTCGGGCAGAGGAGGCACAGGATGAGACTTAGGAATAAGATGCGTTTCATCACTTCGAGGTTTGTTGTTTGACCATCAGCGTGTTATCTTCCAGATGCAGGTGGAAGGTCTCAAAGTGGTTGAGCATGTCGATGACTTCTGTGAGGGAATAAGTGGGTCGCCACTGGTAGAAGAGGCGGATGTGGCGAACGGAGTCGTTGGCATAGGACACCTCGACATGGTAGTGGCTGGCGAGGTTGGCAAAGATAACCTCCAGCGGCACATTGTCGTAGAGAACGGGTTGAGCCGCTGTGCTGTCAGCCGTTTGTTCGTCGGGACGGGGCGTTACATTCTTCTCATTCCCAGCCACTTCTTCTGTCAGCAAGTTCTTCGAGTGGGACGAATGAACATTTTTGGCAAGATGAACCGTTGCAAAGGCAATGCTTGAAACCACCATGATGCCGATAAAGATGGCGGCGACTTTGTGCCATGCCAGATGCACCGTTCTTTGGCTGAAGTGCTTGCTTTCAAAGTGTTGCCATTCGAGGTCAATATCCTTGTCGGTGGGGCGACTCTGTTGTACGGAGACGGCACTTTGAGTCTTTGCCATGAGCGTGTAGAGTGCTCGGCATTCCTCATCGGCGAGTATGTCCCGCCACTGCTCGTCGGTGTATTGCTGTGGTTGCTCCAGCATGTGGAGGAGAAGGTCTGTCTTTTCCATAAGGGCTACTGTTTTTTGAGGTGTGCATGAAGTTGTTGGAGTGCGTTGCGAAGATGCTTGTAAACGGTGGTTTCGCTGACTTGGAACTGCTGGGCGATTTCTCTGAATTTCATGCCGTCGCGAAAGTGCAGCAGGATGACCTCTCGGCACACGGA
Source organism: uncultured Prevotellaceae bacterium (assembly GCA_937892315.1). Next base: position 3,802 of record CALAVF010000156.1, read on the forward strand.
AGGTTGCAGGAGGTCAATGCCTTGCCACAGTTTCAGGACGTCTTCTTCGAGCAGGGCGGAGGTGGCTGCATCAGTTTCCATGTCCAGCAGATAGAGGCGTTGCACCTGCTCGTGCAGTTGTCGGTCACGCAGAGCGTTGAGGCATCTGTTTCGCACGCTGGTGAGCAGAAAGGCTTCGACGGTGTCGGGACGGAGATGGGTGCTGCTGTCGAGCAGATGGGCAAAGACATCGTGCACCATGTCTTTGCTATCTGCTTCGTCATGCAGGAGCATCATCGCCATGTGGAACATGGCTCGGTAGTGTTGCCTGAACAGCGTTTCGAGTTCTTTTCTGTTTGCCATACACTTTTTATACACACGAAAAGCGATTTACTAAACCCTTGGGACGATATTTTTGTGACGAAAGATACAAAAAGAGGGATGCATCAAAACGGTTCCCTCGGCACCTCAAAAGTGGTCTGAGTCAGACCGCTGAAGTGGTGGGACTCAGACCGCCGAGGCGGGGTGACTCAGACCACTTTTGAGGTGTCGAGGGAGTCTTTCTGACGCATCCTCGCTTCGGGGATGTCAGTTTGCCTAATGAGTGATGAATTGGTTTTGAGTTGCATCCCACAGCAGCGTCTGACTGCTGGTGCGTGTCTCGGCTGGAATGCCGCTGTCATCAATCTGGATGGCGAGCGGATTGGTAGTAAGAATGGTGAGACGGTCGGATGCCGGGTCGATGCTGATGCGTCGAAACTCCGCGGAGGTGGGGGCACTAATGTAGCGAGTGGCGTCGAGTGGCGTCCATTCGGTGGTGTAGAAACTGATGGACGAGTCGGCAATGCTGTCGCAATGTACCGTGCTGATGACCAGGATGATGTGACTGCCGTCGTTCTGAGTGAGGAGTTTCAACTCTTTTTCCGAACTGTTGGACACGACGAGGTGGGCATAGTTGTCGGTGAGTGCCTTCATGGTGGACACATAGCGGAACTGGTTGCGTGTCTGCATCGTCTTGTTGTTTTTCTGATTGTCAACCAGTTCCAGACGACTATATTCGGACAGGGCAGGGCACACCTCTTGGGGCATCTTCAGGAAAAGGTCTTTGAGCGACTGTGCCCGAAGAACGCCTCCCAACCCCCAAAGGGGAAGGGCGAATGTGATGATTAGGAGGATGATTCTCTGTTTATGCATATAATCAATGAGCAATTATTCGTGACGTATGGCTTCTATGGGGTCCATATTGGCGGCTTTGCGTGCGGGAATGTAGCCAAAGACAACGCCAATGAAGGTACATACAGCGAAGGAAACGTAGATGGACCACGCAGGAATGCTGGATGGCATGCTCATGAGCGGGATGACGAATTGACCCACTATGCAGCCTAATATCACACCGATGAGTCCGCCGGTGAAGGAGATGAGCACCGACTCGATGAGGAACTGCAAGGAGATGACCATGCCGGTGGCTCCCACAGCCATGCGAAGACCGATTTCCTTGGTGCGTTCGGTGACGGAGACGAGCATGATGTTCATGATGCCGATACCTGCCACGAGCAGCGAGAAGGCGGCGGCAACGACGAGGATGATGGTGACGGTGTCCATGGTGGAGGACATGGTTTCCATCATCTCTGCCTGCGAACGGATGGTGAAGTCATCATCAGCCCCTTCTTTCAGTTTGTGATTCTCACGGAGTATTTGGGTCAGTTCTTCGATGGCAGCATCGGAGAGTTCTTCGGTGAGTGCGGAGCAGACGATGGAAGAGAAGTAGGTTTGGGCGGCGATACGTTTCATCACACAGGTGTAGGGGGCGATGATGACGTTATCTTGATCCATTCCCCACGAGTTGTAGCCCTTGCCTTTCAACACGCCGACGATACGCATGGGGATGGACTTGAAGCGGATGTTCTTGCCGATGGCTTCTTCTTCCTTGCCCTCGCCAAAGAGTTCGTTGATGATGGTCTTGCCGACCACGCACACCTTGGCGGCTTTCTTCACGTCTTCTTCGGTGAAGCATTCGCCTTCTTCAATCTCCCACAGTTTGATGTCGAGATATTCGGGCGACTCGCCATAGACGGTCGAGGTGGTATTGTTGTTGACATAGATGACTTG
>CALAVF010000157.1 GCA_937892315.1 uncultured Prevotellaceae bacterium
TTCGGAGCACGCTGTCCTTCGGGCTGGTCGGTCACTTCTACGTTCACACGTCTGCCGTCGAAGTCGGTGCCGTTCAGCACACGGAGCACGGTTTTGGTTTGTGGCTCCGGCACCTCGAAGAAGGAGAAGTTCTGCATGAGGTCGATGCGTCCGAGGTCAATGTGCTCACCCTGCGATACGCGGTTGATAAAGCCCATGAACACCTTGGGGCTGATGCCGTCTTTCTTGCCCAGATTGATGAACAGGCGTGTATAGCCAGCCTCGGCGGTGCGATTGCGTTCGCCGCCACGGTTGCGGCTGCGTTCGCCACGGCTCCGCTTTTCGCCGCCCTCACCTCGCTCGTTCTTGCGGTCGCCCTTCTCGCTGGGCTGAATGATTTCGGGTGCGTTCTTATAGTAGTTGAGGAAGGTGTTGAACTCCATCGATACCATGCGTTTGATGAGGTCTTCCTTCTCCATCATGTCAAACTTGCGGTACACTTCAGGAAGGAAAGGTGCGATTTCCTCTTCGTCCACCTCGACCTTCTCGATGTCATCGATGACTTTATAGAGTTGCTTGGCACAGATTTCCTGACCTGTAGGCAGGATGCCCGGCACAAACTTCTTTTTGATCTGGTTCTCAATGTCACGCACCTTCCGCTTCTCCTTGACGTGGATGATGGAGATAGACGTACCCGACCTGCCTGCTCGACCTGTTCGACCCGAGCGGTGGGTGTAACTTTCGATGTCGTCGGGCAAACCATAATTGATGACGTGGGTCAATTCGTCCACGTCTAAGCCACGGGCAGCCACGTCGGTTGCCACCAGCAACTGCACACGGTGCTGGCGGAACTTCTGCATGGTCAGGTCGCGCTGTGCCTGCGAGAGTTCTCCGTGCAAGGATTCGGCGTTGTAGCCATCCTTGATGAGTTTGTCCGCAATCTCTTGGGTCTCCATGCGGGTACGGCAGAAGATGATAGCATAGATTTCGGGATAGTAGTCGGCCACACGCTTGAGGGCATTGTACTTATCGCGCGCGGATACCATATAATATATATGATTCACATGCTCGGCACCTTCGTTGCGGCTGCCCACCACGATTTCCTTGGCATCGTGGAGGTAGTTTTTCGAGATGCGCTCGATTTCCTTGCTCATCGTTGCCGAGAAGAGCAGGGTGTTACGCTCGGCGGGAACACCTGCCAGAATCGTGTCGATGCTCTCCGAGAAGCCCATGTTGAGCATTTCGTCAGCCTCGTCCAGCACGACATTCTCCACTGTGTCCAGTTTTGCCACTTTGCGTTCCATGAGGTCAACAAGACGGCCAGGTGTGGCAACAATCACCTGCACTCCTTTTTTCAAGGCACGAATCTGAGGCTCGATGCTGGCACCGCCATAGACGGCAAGCACGTGCAGCCCCTTGATGTACTTGGAATAGTCCTTCAAGTCATCGGTGATTTGGAGGCAAAGTTCACGGGTGGGTGCCATGATGATGGCCTGTGTGTCGGTGCGGTTCGTATCCACCTTTTGTAGTACGGGCAAACCGTATGCCGCGGTTTTGCCAGTGCCCGTCTGGGCGAGTGCGACCACGTCGTTGTTGTGTCCTAACAGGTAAGGAATCACCTTTTCCTGCACAGGCATGGGGGTCTCATAGCCCATCTCTTTGATGGCCTTGAGGATTTCGCCTGACACACCCAGTTCTTCGAAAGTGGAGTTGGTCTTAGCAAAAGCGTCCTCCAATGGAGGCTCGGCGTTTGCTGCGTTCTGCTCCACCTCGTTCTGTGGCAGGGCAGTGTCCATTGTAGACAGTTCGTTGTCCATCGTTTCTAAGTTATTTGTTTCTTCCATAATTGTCGGCAAATTCTTTACTGATTGAGTTATTAAAACTTTGACACACCTCGGCAGCCAATGCTTGTCCGTGTGCGATGATGCGGTTCCACTGCTCTTCGGTGAGGGAAGCAATGTCGTCTTTTCCCACCCCTTCTTTCATGAGTCCGAAAACGATGCCAGCGTTAAAGTTGTCGCCTGCCCCGATGGTCGAAACAGTTTCAATCTTATGGACCTTGTAGGTCTTGGTCACGCTGGGAGAGAAAAGGCAGATTTCGCCGTCTGCATCGGTGCAGAGCATCTGTTTGCAGTAGAAGGATACTTCTCGTTTGTAGGCTTGTTCGGGGTTGTCAAGGCGGAACATATTCTGGAAGTCTTCGGTGGAGCCACGCACGATGCTGGCGTATTCAAAGTTTTCCAAGATGGTAGAATACAGTTTGATGGCTTCCGAGGCATGAGAGGAACGGAAATTGATGTCGTAATAGATGAGTGCCCCACGCAGGGTGGCATAGTCAAGAAACTCTTTCACTTTTGCCCTCAACACAGGGTTGAGCACGAAGTAAGAACCCATCATCACGATGTCGTCTTTGTTCACCTCGGGCCATACCACATCAAGCCTTGCCTTGGGGTAGTCTTTGTAGAAGGTGTATTCTGCGTCGTTCCGCTCGTTCAGGTAGGCAAGTGAGATGGCGGTGCGGCCGTCTTCGTACATGCAGACACAGGAATCATCCACGCCGTTATCTTTCATGAATTGCTTGATGATGCCGCCCACCTTGTCATTGCCCGTCTCGGTAATCATCGTGACTGGCATACCGAGGCGGCCTAACGAGATGATGCCGTTGAAGGTGGAGCCTCCAGGCACAGCGGCTGTTGGCTGCTCGTTCTTGAAGATGATGTCGAGGATGGTTTCCCCGATACCTATAATCTTTCGCATTATCTGAAAATCAATGTTGTTAAACTTTTTTCGTCAAATATTTCTTGTGCCACTTCTTGCAAAAGTTGTGGCGTGAGGTTTCTCAAGTGGTTACAGGTGTCCTCCATTCCCTCAAACTTGTTGTAGTGCAGATAGGACTTTGCCATGTCGAGGGCGTAATTCTCGAAGTTGTCGCAAGCCACTCCAATCTGCCCCTCTATCTGTTTCAGTGCAGCGTTGAACTGTCGCTCCGTGAGTGGTTTGTTCATCTGTTTGTCCAACTCCCGACGTACAATCTTCAGACACTTGCTCACATCTTCGGGATCGCAACCGAAGTAGATAGCCCATGTGGAGGTGTCGGTATAATTGGTCAGCGTGCTCTCCACGGTGTACACCAATCCTGTATGTTCCCGCAACGCCACGTTCAATCGTGAGTTCATGCCAGGTCCTCCAATGATGTTGTTGAGGAAATAGAGGGCAATGCGTTTATCATCCTTGGCTCCGTATGCTGCTCTTCCCACCATGACATGGGCTTGATGGGTACCCCGCTCTTCGGTATGGAAGATTGGCGTTTGTGGTTTGTCAAGGCTATCCAGGTTCTTTGGAGTTTCTACATTGCTCAGACCTTCTGGCTTCGCTTGACTTTCCTGCCTTTCTTCCTGTTCTTGTTTCTCCACATTCCTTCCTACAATCTTTTTCACTTCCTCAAAGTCAACATCCCCGAAAACGAAGAACACCATCTTGTTGGGCTGATAAAGCCGTTTTGTGAAACGCAGGGCATCTTCGGTCTTGAAACGTCTGACATTCTCGGCAGTTCCTAAGATGTCATGTCCCAGGCTATTCCCTTCGTAGATGATATCCTCGAATCGGTCAAAAATCAGTTCAGCAGGAGAGTCGTTGTAACTCTCAATTTCATCGACGATGACCTCACACTCCTTGTCTATCTCATGTTGAGGATAGATACTACGAAATACGATGTCAAAAATCAGTTCCGCGGCACGGCTAAAGTGCTCTTTCAGGAAGGCGGCATACACCACCGTTTCTTCCTTGTTGGTATAGGCATTCAGGTCGCCACCTACTGCCTCCATGCGGTTAATGATATGCCATGCCTTTCGTTTTTCAGTTCCCTTGAACATCATGTGTTCGCAAAAGTGTGCCATGCCTTCCTCCCCACGCTCCTCATCTCTCGTTCCGGCATCAATGCTGATGCCACAATATGCCACATTGGTAGGGGAAGCGATATGGATGAGTCGCAACCCATTTCCAAATTCCCATGTCTGTGCCACTTCTCTCGCCTTTCTCATGCTGTTCGCCTCCCTTTCTCAATAAATCAGCAGCCCTGCCAATCCACATAGAACAATCATCAAGATGGGATGCACCTTGTACAATCTCGTGCCGACAAAAGCAAAGAGGAAGATGATAATGCTGAGGATGAACTGGAATGTTGATTCAGTCGGGCTGCCGAAATTTTCTTTCGACATCAACATGATGGCAGCCGCTGCAATCAGTCCAATAATGGCAGGACGCAGCGAACCAAAAATGTCCGTCACGAATTTCGACTGATGGTGCTTAATGAGAAACTTGCTGATGTATATCATCAAGATGAAAGGCAGCCAGATGATACTCAAGGATGCCAAGATGGCACCCAACACCGCAGCCCATGTCGGATAGCCGGCATGAATCACCGCCGTATATCCTGTGTAGGTGGCACAGTTGATGCCGATAGGGCCAGGAGTGGATTGGCTGATTGCCACGATATCCGTAAACTCGTTCACTGTCATCCAATGGTGCTTGTTCACCACTTCGTCTTGAATGAGCGACAACATGGCATAACCACCTCCAAAATTGAAGATGCCTATCTTTGAGAAGACGTAGAACAGTTGTAGGAATATCATCTTTTTATTCTTCCGTAAATGAAACCACCAAGCCCCGCTGCCAAGATGCACCAGATGGGTGAGACACCCAAAGCGGCAATCAGCACAGTACAAACCACAGGAATCCACCAGTTGTAGCGGTTGAGGTTCGCTTTTCTCGCCATTCCGAAACAGGGAGCGAGGATAAGAGCCACCACACAGGGACGTACACCCATGAAGATTTTCTCTACATAAATGTTGCCCTTGAAGGTCTGAAAGAACATGGCAACCAACAGAATGGCAACAATCGAAGGCAGGGCTGTGGCGAGTGCACCCACAATACCTCCTTTCACACCTTTGAGTTTGAAGCCTATGTGTGACGCCATATCGATGGCAAAGAGTCCGGGAGTACTCTGTGCCACGATAAGCGTATCCATAAATTCCTCTTTGTCAAGCCAGTGCTTATTGTCAACGACCTCTTTCTCCATCATCTGCACCATAGCATAACCTCCACCCAAGGTGAAACTACCTATCTTGGCAAACGTGAGGAATAACTCTGTATAGACTCCCATCTTCTGCTTTTCCTTTCGGTCTCAGATGGACTATTTCAATTTGTTTTCCACCCACTTTCTGGCATTGACGAATGCTTCAATCCATGGAGTCACTTCGTCTGCCTTGCGGTCTGCAGGGTAGTTTGCTTGCTGCCATGGGAAGATTGCACGCTCCAAGTGAGGCATCATTGCCAAGTGGCGACCGTCGGCCGATGCAATACCAGCCACGTCGTATGTAGAACCGTTAGGATTGCCTGGATAGCCAGAGTAATTATACTTTGCCACGATGTGATATTCGCTCTTAGCCTTGGGCAGACGGAAGTTGCCCTCACCGTGTGCTACCCACAAGCCGAGTTTGCTGCCACTCAGCGAACCAAACATCACCGACTGATTTTCTGGAATCTGCAATGTCACAAATTCACTTTCAAACTTGTGGCTGACGTTATGCAACATCTGTGCGTAATCCTTTGCGTCGGTCACAGCATGGTTATGATTCAACAGCCCCAGTTCCACCATCAACTGACAACCGTTGCAGATGCCCAATGACAAGGTGTCTTCACGAGCATAGAACGCATCGAGTGCAGCCTTTGCCTTGGGGTTGAAGAGGAAGGCACCAGCCCAACCCTTTGCAGAACCCAGCACGTCAGAGTTGGAGAAGCCTCCGCAGAAGACAATCATGTTGATGTCTTCCAACGTCTCTCTGCCACTTACGAGGTCAGTCATCATTACGTCCTTCACATCGAAACCAGCCAGATAGAGCGAGTAAGCCATCTCACGCTCACCGTTCGTTCCTTTCTCACGAATGATGGCAGCCTTGATGCCTGTACGTTCGCGACGGTCTGCACTAATGCCATACTGTGCCAACTTGCCAGTGAACGAAGTGGGGAACAGATGTTCAATAGGTTGATTCTTATAATTTTCAAAACGTTCCTTTGCCATGCCGTTAAACGACTGCTTCGTATCGAGACGGTAAGAAGTCGAATACCAGATGTCACGCAATTTGTCAATGTCGAAATAGCGGTTGCGACCACCCTTCTTCACCACAATTTGACGTTCCTCAATCGGGTGACCGATTTCCACATAGCCAACGCCTGCGTTGTCAAGTATCTTCTCCACGTCCTTCTTATCAGCGTTTTTCATCTGGATAACGACACCAGGATTCTCTGCAAACAGCAACTTTACAGGGTCTTTCTCGGCAATGCCGTTGAGGTCTGCCTTGATACCACCCTTCTGATTTGCGAATGTCATCTCCAAAAGGGTTGTGATAAGACCGCCGGCACTGATATCATGGCCAGCCAGAATCAGCCCTTCTTTCACGAGGTCTTGTACAGCCAAGAATGCATCACGGAAATATTCGGGGTTCTTTACGGTTGGTACATCTCTGCCCACCTTGCCCAAACTTTGGGCGAAAGCAGAACCACCAAGTTTCAAAGAGTCAAACGAGAAGTCGATATGCAACAATGTGGTATCCAGATCATTCACCAAAACTGGTGAAACGACTTTTTTCACGTCAGAGACTTCGCCACCGGACGATACAATCACGGTTCCAGGAGAGATAATCTTGCTTCCGTCAGGATATTTTTGTGTCATCGACAGCGAGTCCTTACCCGTTGGCACATTCACCTGCAAGGCACAGCAGAAGTCGCTCAAAGCCTGCACGCCAGCATAAAGACGGGCATCCTCACCTTTTTGCGAACGGCAAGGCCACATCCAGTTTGCCGACAGGCTCACGGAGTCAAGTCCCTCTGCCATCGGTGCCCACACGAGATTTGTCAACGACTCTGCCACCGACAGCACCGAACCTGCTGCCGGGTCTGCTAAACCAGCCTGTGGCGCATGACCAATAGCGGTTGCAATACCCTTCTCTCCACGATAATCGAGTGCTACTACACCACAGTCGGACAATGGCAACTGAATCTCACCTTGACACTGCTGGCGGGCAATCTTACCTGTCACGGAACGGTCCACCTTGTTGGTCAACCAGTCCTTACAAGCCACAGCCTCCAGTTGGAGCACGTTTTCCAAGTAACTTTCTATCTCTTTATACGAATAAGCCACGTCTTCGTACTTCCGTTCCACGGTTTCATCTCGCATGTAAGTCTTAGGTGAGTGACCGAACATCTGTGCCACATCGAGGTCGAACGGACGCACGCCGTCACCCTGCTGGAAGGCGAAGTGGGCATCGCCTGTGCATTCACCCACCACATACAGCGGTGCACGTTCACGTTCTGCAATCTGACGCACATGCTCAATATGTTTCTCGTCAATCAGCAGACCCATACGTTCCTGGCTCTCGTTAGCGATAATTTCTTTCGAACTCAGCGTCTGGTCGCCAATCGGTAACTTCGTCATGTCAATCAGACCACCGCATTCTTCCACCAACTCCGAAAGACAGTTCACATGACCTGCAGAACCGTGGTCGTGAATGCTCACCACAGGATTTACCTCTTCCTCACAGAGTGCACGTACCAAATTGTTTGCACGCTTCTGCATTTCAGGGTTCGCACGCTGCACAGCATTCAACTCGATGCCAGAAGAATAACGCCCTGTATCTACGGATGAGACAGAACCGCCGCCCAGACCGATGCGATAGTTGTCACCACCTACCACAACAATCTTATTTCCCTTCTCGGGAGTGCCTTTCAGACAGTCACGCTTTGTGCCATAACCAACACCACCTGCCAGCATGATGACCTTGTCATAGCCATAGTCTTCCTTCACATCGCCTTGCTGCTCCGAGTGCTCAAACGTCAGCACAGAACCGCAGATGAGAGGCTGACCGAATTTGTTGCCGAAATCACTGGCACCATTCGATGCTTTAATCAGAATCTGTTCAGGTGTCTGATAGAGCCATTGGCGGATAGGAAGAATCTCTTCCCAAGGACGAATATCTCCTTCTTTGTCTGAGTTCGTCCATTTGGGATAACTATGTGGCTGACTCGGAGCAACGCCATTGCGTGGATAAGATGTCATATATACGGCTGTACCAGCAATGGGCCAACTGCCGACACCACCACCCATACGGTCGCGAATCTCGCCGCCTGTGCCTGTTGCGGCACCATTGAATGGCTCTACTGTCGTAGGGAAATTGTGTGTCTCTGCCTTCAGCGAAATCACCGACTCGATATCCTTCACCTCAAAGTAGTCGCTGGTTGAGTGGTCAGCAGGAGCAAACTGCTCTACCATTGGACCTTGACTGAACGCCACATTATCCTTATATGCCGAAAGAATCTTGTTCGGATTCTCCTGTGTTGTCTTCTTAATCATCTGGAACAGCGAACTTTCCTTTTCCTCGCCATCGATGATGAACGTGCCGCCAAAAATCTTATGACGGCAGTGCTCAGAGTTGATTTGGGCGAAACCGAACACTTCCGAGTCTGTCAACTTTCTGCCCAACTGACCTTCCACTTTGTGCAGATACTCGATTTCCTCAGGTGAGAGGGCAAGACCTTCCTGCTCGTTATACTCCTCCAAGTTCTCGATGTGGAGGATAGGGGCGGGCTCAATGTTCACCGTGAAGATATCTTGGTTCAACCCGTTGTACATGCGTTGCAGCATAGGGTCGTACTCGGCATCCTCATTGTCCACGGGGAAATACTCTTCAATACGTTGCACACCTTGAATCGCCATGTTCTGGGTAATCTCTACAGCATTGGTACTCCACGGAGTAATCATCTCACGACGAGGACCCACAAAATAGCCCTCCAAACTGTCCTTGTTTTCTGGTACGGCTTCGCCATACAACCAGCAAAGTTCATTGGTTTCATCAGCGGAGAGTTTGTGATTGGTTTGAGTGGCAATCACACTCTTGGCTGGTGTTCTGAAAAAATAAATCATACGGATGGTTGATGATAATACATGTAAAATCTTTTGCAAAGGTACGCATTTTTCTTCTAACAAGGAGAACAAAACATCTTGAACTTGCGTCAGGAGGCAAAAAATCCTTTGAAGATATTTCTTTTTTATGCTCTCCCAACTCTATGAGACAATGCCATGCCCTGATATTTCAGATTCTCTTGGTTATGATTCAACAAAAAAAGAAGTACATAGTCATAACGAGTACACGAGTTAATTCATGTACTCGTGTTGTATGATTACGTATCGAGTGCATGAATTGATACGACACGAGGTAACGACAAGGGGGGAGGTGAAATTTAGGGCTGTTCGTTGAGGAATGCGGCGAGTTGGGCGACGGCTCGGGCACGGTGGCTGATGCCGTTTTTGATGTCGTTGCCGAGTTCGGCGAAGGTTTGGGTGTAACCGTCGGGAATGAAGAGGGGGTCGTAGCCAAAACCACCGGTGCCACGCTTCTCGGGGATGATGCGGCCGGTGACGATGCCGTCGAAGTAGTGCTCTTCGCCGTCCAGAATCAGAGCGATGCTGGTGCGGAAGGCGGCGGACCAGGAGAGGGTGTTGATGGAATCTGAGGAGTCGGCAGAAGTGGCATAAGGATGAGCCGGGAGAGCAAGGAGACGATCGAGGAGGGTGTCCATGTTGGCTTCGTCTTTGGTGGGGGAGGGTGTGCGGCCGTGGATGGCGGCGTAGCGGGCAGAATAGACGCCCGGTTCGCCACCCAGGGCATCGACTTGCAGACCAGAGTCGTCGGCAAAGCAGTCGAGCCCGTAGTGTTCCTTCACGTAGCGGGCTTTCTGCGTGGCGTTTTCGCTGAAGGTGGCACCCGTCTCGGGGATGTCAACGTCGCAGCCGATGTCTTTCAGGCTCTTGATTTCGTACTTGCCGCCAAGGATGGCTCGTATCTCTTCCAACTTGTGGGCGTTGTTGCTGGCAAAAACTAATGTCTTCATACGCTGTAAAATTGATGAATGTCAAATTTGTCAATTGCAGTTGTAAAATTAGCACTTTTGTTTCATCTTGAATGTCATTTTTCTAAAAAATCACTTTTTCATGCATTTTTTCTTGTTTTTGTTTGACAAATAGGGAAAAAACACCTACTTTTGTTTACAATATGTTCAAAAGCCAATAACAAAACAACTAAACTAAATCATAGAAAAAACTCCTTACAATGGAAAAGATTGATAAACTCGACAAGCAGATTATGGAGATTATCTCTGCCAATGCCCGCATTCCTTTCAAGGATGTGGCTGCTGTTTGTGGCGTGTCTCGTGCAGCGATACACCAGCGTGTGCAACGTCTGATTGACACCAATGTCATCATTGGTTCTGGCTATGTCATCAACCCGAAGAGTCTGGGTTACAACACCTGCACATACGTGGGTATCCGTCTGGAAAAAGGCTCGATGTATGCCCGGGTGGTGGACGAGTTGAACAAGATTCCTGAGATTGTGGAATGCCACTACACGACGGGTCCTTACACCATGTTGGTGAAACTCTATGCTCGCGACAATGAACAACTGATGGACTTGTTGAACCGCAAGATTCAGGGCATCACAGGCGTGGATTCGACCGAAACGCTGATTTCGCTCGACCAGAGTATTAAGAAAGAAGTGCCCATCTGTGTGACAGACAATTTGGAAGAGAAGATTCAGAAAGGCGGCAAGGCGAAGATTATCCTTGCCGATGACGAGTAGGATTATTTCAGGTGTCGGGAATGATGTAGATTCTCGTCGAACACCTTGAATGTATAGCCCTCCTTCTGTAGCCACTCAATGCTGCGGGGGAGGGCAGTTTTTAGTTTGTCGATGCTTCGCAAGGAGTCGTGGAACGTGATGATGGACCCGTTGCGAGTGTAATTCTTGATGTTGTTGAAGACATCGTCGGCGGTGAGATTTTTGGAGTAGTCGCGTGTGACGAGGTCCCACATGATGATGGTGTAGTGGCGACGAAGGCTGATGTACTGGGCGTTTCTCATCCATCCGCGTGGGGGGCGGAAAAGGTTGGAGTGTATCAGCGTGTCGGCTTTGTTGGTGTTGCGCAGGTAGCGTTTGCTGCCCACGGTGAGACCGCCGATGTGGTTGAACGTGTGGTTGCCCAGACGATGTCCGTGCGACTTGATGAGTTCGAACAGTTCGGGATATTTCCGCACGTTGTCGCCCACCATGAAGAAAGTGGCTTTCACGCCGTAGCGGTCGAGTGTCTCAATCAGCCAAGGGGTGGACTGGGGAATGGGTCCATCGTCGAAGGTCAGATAGACGGCCTTCTCCGTTGGGTCCATTCTCCAGATTGCACTGGGATAAAGCCAGCGTAACCACTTGGTTGGTTGTTCTATAATCATCGTGGGATGTTAAATGTCAAAAGTTAAATGTGAGATGTTAAATGTCAAATGGGCTTGTAGGAAACGTGCATCGCGTCAGCCACATTTGACATTTAACATCTTACTTTTTATTGTAGTTGTATGCCTGCATTGTCACACTTGGAAACGAAGGCACTGTAGAGGCTTTGCAATTCCTTGTCCAACTGCTCGTAGTGTTTCTTGTAGTCCGCCTTCTTGGCTGCATTGGAGTCGCCCAGTTTCTGGTAGATGTCCTGCATGTTGAGCAGGGCATAAATGTCGCTGTAGCAGTCTCGCCATGCCCCTTGGAAGTAGGTGTTTTCGAGCGAAAGATACCACTTGATGTACTCTTTCGACTTCTTTTCTATGTCTGCCAGAATGACGGCGGCCTTTTCAGGCTGACCGCAAGCGATGTAGCCATTCACAAGGTCGAGCGAAGCACTTTCGGTGCTGTGTGGCACGTTGTACGATGGAATCTCTGTCTCGCACTTGTCAAGTGCCTTCAATGCCTTGTCGAGTTTGCCCTCCTTCACCAGATTGGTGATGAGGGTGGCAAACCAGCGACGGTGGGTGTAGCACATACGCATGGTGGTCTCGTCGATGTAGAGGTCAGGATGCTTCAAGTTGCCGTAGTGGTACTTGTTCATCATGTTCTCGTACATCTTTTCGGTGTCAACTACCGAGTGTACGACGCCACGAATCAGTTCATTGTCGTCGAAGACAAATGGGCTGATACGCCATGCGATACCTTCCTGGATGAAGTGCCGCCAGAGATTGCCGAAGTTGCTGGCTCCCACGGTGGTGGACATGTAGAGTGGACGGGAGAAGTTGCTCTGGGCAATCATCTCCAGCATCATGATGAAACTCTTGGTGACACGTCCCTGACCCTTGAGACTGATGACCATCTGGTCGGGGATGGAGTCTTCGGGGATGAGCATACCGGAGCGTTTCACTGCCTCCTTGTCGATGTCGAGGTAGAGTGTGTCGCTGGGCAGGCAAGGCTTGATGCCCTTCACCAACTCGCGGTCAGCGTCGGACAGGTCGCCATACTCCTGAAGCACGAACTTCTTGATGGCTGTCTTGATTTCGAATGGATTGTCGCCCCACAGACGTTTTGCCAAGGCGGAATCCTGCTCGATGACCAATCGAACGATGTCTTTGATATTCAGTCCATCAGATACCTCAGGGTTCACATCAATCATTTCGTTCTTGCCTGTGGTGTACTGGTAGCGTTTCCAACTGATGGGCAACGGGCTTGACTGGCCTTCGCCGGCGTAGGCAGGACGCTTCATCTGGTCGATGTACCAGTCGGTCTGCAGGTATGAGAGGTTGCAGACACGCACGTCGGTGCGGTTGCCCTCGGTGTCCTCGTTGTACCAGAGTGGGAAGGTATCGTTGTCGCCGTTGGTGTAGATGACGCCGTCGTGGGGAATGGTCTCCAGATAGTTCAATCCGAAGTCACGGCACACATAGCGGTTGGAGCGGTCGTGGTCGTCCCATGTCTGGCTGACCATCTGCAATGGTACAGCAACGGCGGGGACAAGACCAATGATGCCAGCAGTGATGGCTGCCATGCGAGGATTCATCTTCTTGCCCAGGAACTTGCCCAACCATTCGTAGATGGCGGCAATGCCGAGACCGCACCAGATGGCAAATGCATAGAACGAGCCTGCATAGGCATAGTCACGTTCACGAGGCTGCAACGGTGTCTGATTTAGGTAAATAACGATGGCGATACCCGTCATGAAGAAGAGGAAGAATACCACCCAGAACTGCTGAATGCCTTTCTTTCCCTTGAATGCCTGCCAGAAGAATCCCAGAAGTCCGAGAATCAGAGGCAAGCAATAGAAAACGTTGTGTCCTTTGTTCTCTCGAAGGTCTGACGGCAGTTTCGACTGGTCGCCAAGCATGAGGTTGTCGATAAACGAGAATCCTGTAATCCAGTTTCCATGTTCCAACTCTCCATTGCTTTGGATGTCGTTCTGTCGTCCGGCGAAATTCCAGAGAAAATACCTCCAGTACATGAAGTTGACTTGATATGCCATGAAGAATTTCATGTTGTCGGCAAAGGATGGTATCTGTACTACTCCATCAGCAGTATATTCATAAGGTATGGTCTTCTTGTGCGGTGTACCAATCCATTGCTCATATCTTGATGCATGGTCTCGGCTGTAAATCCTTGGGAAGAACATGCACTGATCTGAAGGATAAACATATTCAATCTTGCCGCCCATCTTTATGTATTCGTCTTTCTCTTCGGTATTGACCTTTTCTTTCTGCATGTATTTGGGTGCGCCCTCGGTAACCTTATATAGGCTTCGCGCCTCATCCACATCTGGCTGGGAGGCGTAGGTGGGTCCATAGAAAAGTGGTCGGTCGCCATATTGCTCTCGTCCAAGATATTCAGCCAAGGTGAACACGTCTTCTGGTGAGTTCTGGTCCATTGGTGGGTTTGCTGTAGAACGAATGACTATTACCGCATAGCTGGAATATCCCACCGTGATGAGCGTCATGCATAGAATAGCGGTATTCAGCAATCTTGGACCTACATTCTTGTTTATGAACAATATCACACCAATGGTTACGATTACCAGAATGCCAATCACAATGCTTGTAACGCCATGGCCATAGAATGGAATGCCGAGTAGTGCAGTGCATACGAGGAAGGAAATCTTTGCCTCGGTGTCGAGTTGTTCTTTCTGTGTCTTGAACAACCCCCATACGAGTGCTGCAAGAAGCAGGATGATGTAAATGTACAGACCTGTGTTGAACGACATTCCAATAACGTTGACGAACAGAAGTTCAAACCAACCACTCACTTTCGTGATGCCAGGGACCATTCCATAGAGTACGGCTGCAATGATGACAACCGAGACACCAAGCACCATCAGGCTTCCTTTCAATGTCGGCTCCTTGCTGCGCTTGTAATAATATACAAGCACAATTGCCGGGATGCATAGCAGGTTGAGGAGGTGAGGACGTGGAGGACTGCGTGGCAGCATACGAAAAGTTCGTTGTGGCTCTGTACCATCTGCAACAGATCATTGCCAACAATACAACGGCAGACGAGGCTATGCTGGAAAAGGCACAGCAGATATTCGAGACGCACTACATCGCCTTCATAACCCAAGCCTACTCCACCGCTGAGGCTGAGGAGGCCACGGCTGAACTGAATGCCTTGGTGGTGAGCCTCTTGTTCCCCGACGACGAGGCATCAGAGGAGCACCCCGTCGACTACACTTCAGTCATTGTCAACAACAACTTTGACCCCACTCGCGGCGACAAGAATCAGGGCATCATCGAAGGATGGACCACCACGGCCATGAACGGCTACAAGGAGTACACCGTCTCGTACAACAGGGTAGGCTTCGAACTCAGCCAGGCCCTGACGGGGTTGCCCAAGGGTAAGTACAAGGTGACCGTCCACACGTACTACCGTGCCGGCTACTGGAACGAAGAGGAGGATCGCGTAAAGCAGGGCATTGACACCCATCTGACCACGCTCTATGCCAAGACCAGCGAGGACGAGTTCACGGTGAAGGTGAAGAACCTCTACGAGGATGCCACTGACACTCCTGTGGACGGCGTGAAGTGCTACCAGCTGGGCAACGGCAAGTATGCTCCCGACGGCACGACTCCCACGGCTGCCTACTTCAAGGCTGGCTATTACCTCAACGAACTGCCCTTCTACATAGGAAGTGACGGCTCGGTGCGCATCGGACTCACGAAGACCGAGGTGCTGGCCAACGACTACGAGGTCGTGGGCGAGTGGAACCTCTACTACTATGGCAGTGGCAACAACGTTGGCCTGCTCACCGGTATCGAAGACGTGGCAGAACAGAGTCCCGTGACAGCTCTGCCGACTGGCATCTATTCGATTAACGGCACCCGCCTCTCGGCACCGCAGCGCGGCATCAACATCATGCGCATGGCCGACGGAAGCGT
>CALAVF010000158.1 GCA_937892315.1 uncultured Prevotellaceae bacterium
GCCAGGTTGGCCACCGCCGCCTCCGCCGCCTCCGCCGCCACCGGAGCCGCCGTTGCTGCCCGTGTAGGACGAGAGAGTGACTGACGAGCCGCCGCTGACGGTTGCGTCGATATAGCCGTAGCCATCCCACAGTTTCGTGCCGCTGCTCACGGTGATGCCCGACTTCAGCGTGGTCGTCCCAGCCGTCGATACCACCATGGGCGAACCCATTGTGCCGCTCGATGGCACCTGGAAGGCAAGCACCAGCGTGCCGTTGCTGTAGAGTCCGTACCATGTGCCCTTGCTGTAGGACGAAGCCTGGTAGCACGACTGCGTGAGGCTCGCGCCGCTCTCCAGCCCGCTGATGGCGACGATGTTGCCGCTCTGCACATAGAGGGTCTTCCTCCCCTCCGAGTTGGCGTCGAAGGCAACGTCTGGCGAGCCGTGGGCGATGGAGTATGCCGTGGCACCCTGCACGTACAGGTTGCCGTTGGCGTCGATGCCGTCGGCACCCGTCGATGTGCCTGTCGAGCGGGCAAAGATGTAGCCGCCCTTCAGATACATGTCGCCGCTGGAGTTCAGTGCGTCGTCGCTTGCCGTCGCATAGACGTAGCCGCCCGTCACATAGAACGTGCTCTTGCTCTCGATGGCCTCGTGGCTGCTCGACGAGGCGGTCACGGTGCCGCCGCTGATGGTCAGCACCCCGTCGCTCTTGATGCCCTTGGGCGATGCCGTCACACTGCTGCTGTACTTATACTGGCTGCCTGTGGCAGAAGCCGACACGGTGCCGCCCGAGATGGTCAGCGTGCCGTCCGCCTTGATGCCCTTGCCGCCCGTGCCCGTGCTCTTCAGCGTCAGCGTGCCGCCGCTGATGGCGGTGTTGCCGTCGCTCTTCAGGCAGGCGCATCCCTTGGCATCCCTCTCGTCGCTGTCGTAATAGCCGTTGCCCGACGTGGTCACGCTGATGGTGCCGTCGCTGATGTTCAGGTCGCCCTCGCTCTTGATGCCCTTCGTGCCCTGACCCGTCACGCTCACCGTCAGCACACCGCCTTCCAGATAGACGTTGCCGCTGTCCTCATCATCGTGGTCGGTGGTCTCGCCCGTCGAGGCCGTGCCGTCGAGGTCGCACTGGATGCCGTCGTCGCCCACACCGCTGATGCTCACCGTGCCGCTCTTCATCTGGAAATACTCATTGCACGAGATGCCGTCGCTCACCGCGCTGGTGATGTTCAGCGTCAGGTTCTTCACCGTGATGTAGTCGCCGCTCTTGATGGCGTGTTTCGTCTTGCCCGACACGTTGAGCGTGCCGTTGCCTTGCAGTTGCAGTTGTCCCTTGCTGTAGATGCACGCCTTCTGCTCGCCGTTCGAGCAGTCGGCAAGCGTATTCTCCGTGCCCTTCTTGGCACTCAGTTGGATGCGTTTGCCATTCGTGATGCTGATGGCTCCCCCCGTCCCGCAGGTCAGGTTGACACCCGCCAGAGCCACCGTACACTTGTACGAGCCCGAGAGGGCAAACTGCCCGTCGGTCGTCGAGCCGCTCAACTGGTAGGTAATCTCGTCGTCATCCACGGCAGCCGTGTTGCTCTGTGCAATCGAGACGTATGCTCCGCTGATGGTAGGCTCGACATACTGAGCCACGTTGCCAGCCACCGTCACCGTCGCCGACGTGCCGCTGTAGGCTATCTGCACCAGATTGTCCGTCACCTCAGTCGCATCCACATACATCTTCGTGATGTCGCCGATGGCGAACACCTTGCCCATGATGGTCAGCGTCGTGCCGTCCGTATAGGTCATGTCACTCACTTGCGAGGCGGGGAACTGATACGTCACGCCGCCTGCCACCACATTCATGGTCTGGGCACTGCCCATCAGGGTCAGCGCCGACAGGAGAAAACAGAAAACAGCCCTTTTCATCTCACCATCATTTTAGTCGTTCTACTTCCGCTCTTCACCACATAGATGCCCTTCTCCAGCGAGCCTCGGGCATCCTTCAGACTTTCATACCTGCCCACACAGATGCCAGCCACCGTGTAAATCTCCACGGGCGAGTCCGCCGACTCCACCTCGCCGATGGCATCCGCCTCCTCGGCAGAGGTCGAGAAATACATCTTGCTGAGGTCGCTCAGCGTGAACGGCCGCGAGCCGTCGCCGTTCGACGCAACCAGTTTCCCGTCGGCAAACGTGATGACCAGCCCTTCCGCCGCCACCGTCTGCAACGAGCCGTCCACCGTCTGGAACGCCAGATAAGGATAGTCGTAGTCCTCGGCATGAGCCGTCGCCACCCCCATCATCGTCAATAAAATAACTGCAGTTTTTTTCATAAATAAGAATAATTAGTTAGTCCTGCGAAAAATCATAATCGTGTGAAAACAACTACAAAAATAACGAAAAAGCAGCACATATCGTCTGCACAGCAGGATAATATTTGTTAAAAGCAAGCATTTTTAAGTAAAAAGCAGGGGATTTTAACGATTGTTTCACTTTTTTGCCGTGGCACGATGCCACCTGTTGAGTCCCCGATAAAAGTGAAAAAAAGTCACAAAAGGACAAAGGGACAAAAGGACAAAATCACACACACGAAAAAATGCCCTGCCTCGCGAGGCAGAGCATTCGGGGTGTTCGTCAGCACGTCTTTCACAGTCAGCGTTTTTCACGCCGCTATGGTTCCGGCTCAGGGTCGTCGTCGCCGCCAGGAGTCAGGTCTTTGCCGTCCTCCAGTTCCACCAGTCGGCAGTTCACGTTCGCCAGCGAGCAGAGTTGCCGCATCTGCTGGTTGGGGTAGAACTGGATGTGGGTGTTCTTGATGTTGTCCGTCCCTGCCTCCTCCAGCGTCTGAGCCACCTTCACCTTCGTGATGGTGCCGAGCGAGCCAAGACCCGGAATCTGAACGGTGTGCCCGTTGATGACGAAGTAGGTGATGGCGTCGAGCAGAGCGTCGAGAGCCGTGTTCACATCGTTGGCGGGGGCGTTGGCAGCCTTTGCCGCATAAGCCACAATGTCGTCGTGGTCAATCACGCCGCCTCGCAGCATCTGGATGCCCCACACCACGGGCTTGTCATCCAGGAATCCGAGTTTCTGCTGCTTGCGGACGAAGTTCAGTTTGCCAGTCACCGCTGGCACCTTTGCGTTCTTTCCTTTTCGTGACATAGTTTTTTCGAGTTTTTAAGTTTTTGAGTTTTAAGTTTTTAAGTTTTTTCACACCACAGATTACACAGATTGCACAGATTTTTTTGTCGTATGTTTGGGCTATTACCCGGATTTTCTCTGAATTTCACAGATGAAAGCCCTGCGGGGCTTGGGGAATAATCTGTGTAATTAGCCCTTAATCAGTGTAATTAGCCCCTGATTGGTCCATCAATCTGTGTCATCTGCGTAATCTGTGGTTTTTATACCCTACTTCGCGGAGCCGAGTTTTTGAGTTTTTGAGTTCTGTGGGGCTCCCTCATCATTCATCTTCCAGACTCACCATTTCGTACTCCTCGAAGTTGATGTTCGCCAACTGCTCCAAGAGTTCGCGGTGGGCGATGAACTGGGGCACGAGTCGGCGGATGGTGTCGCACGTTGCCTCCTTCTCCGTCTGAGCCACCTTGTACTGATACTTCAGGTGGAACGTGCCGAAGCCGTCGAAGTGTACGGCATGGCCGTTGATGACGAAGTAGGCGATGGCCTGTGCGATGGCAGCCATGCAGGAGCGGATGCTCGACTCGGGCACGTTGGCCGACTGGGCCACATACTTCACCAGGTTCTCACCCGTAATCTTGGGCATGGTGAGGGTACGCATACGGTACACCACTGGCTTCTCATCCAGGTAGCCCAACTTCTGCTTCACTTTGCGATAGCGAATTTTTCCAGACATAATCGTTTTCTCCTTTCTTTTTTAGTGGGTTAGACATTCGTTTTTTCTTTTCACGATGCAAAGTTACGGAAAATATTTCTTCTGTGCAAGAGATTCGTGGAAAAAATTTCAAAATATTTTTATTTTTACAGAAAAAACATCTTAATCCGTACCCTTTTCCCCTCTTCCATCCTGCAAAACCGCCTTTCTTGCAGAAAAAACATCTGCCAACTCCTGCACCATGCAGACCGCACCCCCTTCGGGCACTCCCATGCCACCCCTGCAAGGCACTCCCATGCCACCCCCCTCGGGCAGCGGCATACCCACACCAAGAGGCAGCCGGCAGCACCCCCTTCCTCCGCTCCGCCCGAGTGTCCTTTTGTCCTTTTGTCCTTTTGTGACTTTCCACCGAATGACTGACTGACTGAGAACTTTTATTATTATATATATAATATATAATAATAAAAAATATAATAATATATAATAATAGGGATTCCGGCGTCCGCGCACGAAAAAGACAAAAGGACAAAAGGACAAATTCACAAAAGGACACTCCTGCACATCACCTCTCCCCAGCAAAAATAATCTGCCTTTTATTTTGTGTTGGTTAGTGTGCGTGATTTGGAGAAGGAGTTGTAGGATGACTAACGCTATAGACAAGGAAGCGATGCTGATTGATGATAGAATTGCTTACAATGTTGACTCCGAGCGTGAATTGCGTCAAGATAGCAAAGAGTTGTACAACTTAATTTACAGAGCATGATTTTTGTTTATTTTAACAAGGTTTTTGTGCTGAATTTCGTAGAATATTTCTTGCATATCTCAAGAATTTTGCCGAACTTTGTACCGGATTTGTGCAGCATGTGCAACTGTTCTAACATTAATAAACTTTTTAGCCAATTCAATCAACAATACAAATTGATTATAAATCAAAACAATGAAAAAAATTATTTTTGCAACCATTGCATTCGTAGCAATTTTTTCAATGGCAAGTTGCCAAAAAGACGATGAGGACTCTTCTGCATCTATCGTGGGGACATGGGAAACTTCCGATTCTAAATTCGAATATCAGGATAAGAACGGTGAAATACTCAGTGAAGAGGAGTTTTACTATCGAGTGTTGAAACAGCAATTAGAAGAGGCTCATGAAGCTTATACAGAAGAAGAACTTAGAAAGCAGGCTGCAGACATTGCAAATACTCCTCAGGATACCATGAGATTCGTCTTCGGTGCAGACGGCAGTATTAAGTACAGCATAAAGTTCATCGAATCAGATGATTATAAAGATGAAGTTACGGGCACCTATAAGCTTGATGGCAACAAACTTAGTTACACCTTCATAGAAGATGCAGTGAACACTACTGCTACTGTTACTGTACTCTCCCTTACCGAAACAGAGCTCAAGATTAGGTTTGACAACCCTAAAGATGCTCTAACCAAGGAAATATTCTCAATGCTCGATGACATCTTTGGCAGCAGTGGCGATTACGACATGATTTTGGTTGAAACCTTAAAAAGGGTCAAATAATAAACAATATGCGGATTCAAAGAATAAGATTGTCCGTTCATATATTGCCCATATTCATCATATTTATTGTCCAGAACACGAAAAGATATTCCACTAGATAATTTACGTGACCAATCGTAATTTGTATCTAATTTTAATCCGTACGCCCAATTATAACCTTCCCTTCCGTACCAGCGACGATTTACAATCCCTGCCAACCAAACATCACCCCGCTCCCAGATATAACGCGGACCAGTTGATGCAGCCAAATACAAATCATCATAATCATGTTTGTTATAAACATTGGCATAAATCATACTATCGCTTTTCCAGCGCCAATGCTGTTCAGACAATTTAAATTCATAATTGCCGCCCAATGATAAATTTGTTCCAATAACGCGTTCTGGTTCTGGCAAATCACGACAAAAAGTCCCCCATCCATTAACAATACATTCTTTGCCCCCCGTCGCTTGATTCACATTAGTATCAGGCGCAGCACCAACATTAAACCATACATTCCAGTTTTTGTTTTGGCGCGCAACATACCGTAAATACATCATTTGTTGTTTTACAGCATCAGGAATATCTTTACCTGCCATGGCCAGACGCAAATGATAATCTGCACGATACCATTGATGTTTCTTCATATAGCAAATCGCTAATTCATAACGAACCTTGACCAAATCAGGTTGGTCATCTAGAATTTTACGATAAATTTTAATAGCTTCGTCAACATTACCTTTTTTCTGTTCAATCTGCGCCAAAAGATACCATCGTTCAATTTCCACAGGTAAATTATTAGTCTGTGGCATATTGGTTAATATAAACAAAGCATTATCATAATTCCCCACATCAACCATATCGCCAGCCATTTTAACTGCTTCCAAAGCAGATACTGTAACAGATTGCTTACTATTAGATTCAGCCCATGAAAACATGGGCTGAATTCCTAGAATTAATAAAATCAAAACAAATCGTTTCAAATTTATTGCTTTTTCATACAATAA
>CALAVF010000159.1 GCA_937892315.1 uncultured Prevotellaceae bacterium
AAAAAAAATTTTTTTATTATATTTTGTATTTTATTCAAGAGATTATTCGTACCTTTGCACTCCGAAAGTTCCGACACCTGTCAAACCGTGCAGGGAAAGGCTTTCCAACTTACAGAAAGAGTTTATGTATATCAACTCTCGAACGGTCAATCAGGTGCCGGCAACTCTCAAAGTTGGCGATGCCGTAGGCGTACCCAGCCGCAAGTGGTTTGTGGCAATGGTAGGGCGAAACACCGAAAAAGCCAGCCGCGAGAAGTTGAAAAATCTGGGTTACGAATCCTACGTAGCCACCCAAAACGAACTGCGTGTATGGCGTACAGGGCAGAAGAAACAAGTCGAGCGAGTGCTCATCTCCAACCTCATCTTCATCCACGCCACCGAGCGAGAACGACGTGACATCGTCAATCTCCCCTTCATCAAATATTTCCTTACCGACAAGGCTGGTATTCCAAATGATTTCGGTCGCCACCCTCTGGCAGTCATCCCCGACCACCAGATGGACATGCTCCGTTTCATGCTCTACAATGCCGACAACCCCGTCAACTTCACGGCGGAGCCCCTCCACGTGAACGACCACATCCGTGTCCTCCGTGGTCCCCTCGCCGGCTTCGAAGGCAAAGTCCTCCACCAAGGCCGCCGAGCCTACCTTGTCGTCACCCTCGACCTCCTCGGCTCCGCCATGACCGAAATCTCAGCGGACGACCTTGAAAAAATAGCGTGAGAAAATTTTGCGAAAACTTGTAGTATTCAGCGAAAAACCTTATCTTTGCAACCAAATAGTCGTTAAGATGACAAACTTAAGGCGTCAACAGATTATTCAGGCAATAACAGAAACAGCAAAATCGGTTGTTCCCGAGGGCTCGGAGGTGATACTCTTCGGGTCTCAAGCACGTGGTGATGCTCGTGAAAAATCAGACTGGGATGTACTCATCCTGTTGGACAAAGATAGAATTACTTCGCAAGATATTGATGATTATACTTTTCCATTGCGTGAATTAGGGTGGGATAATAACGAATGCATCAATGCTCTTCTTTATACAAAGAAGAACTGGCAGCATGATGCTGCGAGTCCTTTTGTGGAAAATGTTAATAGAGATGGAGTAAGGCTATGGGGCTAAATGTTGAGAGTCGGCGTGACATTGTGGCATATAGGACAGAGCGTGCCTTTATTGCTCTGGAACAAGCCAAACTCAATATACAAATAAACTGTTTGGAGGTCACAGCAAACCGTTTGTACTATGCCGCATATTATGCTGTTTCTGCACTTCTGATTGCCCATGAGATACCTGTGCATAAGCATGAGGGATGCATTCAACAGTTTGGATTGCATTTTGTCCAAAAAGGCATATTCTCACGCGAAGCAGGACGCTTTTTCAACAACCTTTTTCAGATGCGGCTTACAGGTGATTATGGCGACCGCTTTGATTTGACAGAGGGTGATGTGATCCCCAAAATGCAACCGACCGAAGACTTTGTCATCAAAGTAACGCAACTTGCCAAACAAAAGGTAGGTATATAGCCGCAACTCAGTGAAATAAACAACTTACAGATCACCCAAACAAGAAGATGCCCCCATCTTCCCATTGTTTGTACTAGTTGTTGAACTCAAAGAAACCAAATATTCCTCTTATCACCCTCTCCCCTAAACAGGGGAGTTGGAGGGGTCTTTAAATAATATGGCCAACGATACTGCATCTTTT
>CALAVF010000160.1 GCA_937892315.1 uncultured Prevotellaceae bacterium
CGAAAACCCGAACGAAACGGAGCCTGCGAAAGTTGAGTAAAATAATTAACTAACTAATGAACCTAAATATGAAAAGATTGATGACATTGGCTTTGGGCATTGCGACGATGGCGATGGCCGAGGCACAGACGCTGCACTACAATCGACCTGCCGACTTCTTCGAGGAGGCACTGGTGATTGGCAATGGCACGATGGGCGGCATCGTGTATGGCGGAACGGACACGGACAAGATTTCGCTGAACGACATCACGCTGTGGACGGGCGAACCGTGTAACATGAACATCTATTCCCCCGAGGCTCACAAGACGATTCCTGCCATCAGGGAGGCGTTGCGGAAAGGTGACTACAAGGAGGCTGACCGTTTGCAGAGGGATGTGCAGGGACACTTCTCGCAGAACTACCAGCCGCTGGGCGAGTTGCAGATTGAGTATCTTGACACAGAGGGCGAGGTGAGCAATTATCGCCGCTGGCTCGACATCGCGGGCGCCACCGCTCACACGGTGTACCACCGAGGAAAGTATCAGTATGCGACAGAGTATTTCGCCACGCATCCCGACTCGGGCATGGTGGTGCGTATCACGACCGACAATCCCGAGGGCATCAAGGCTCGCATCTCGCTGTCGTGCCAACTTCGCAACCTCATCGGTGTGGAGAACGGCGTGATTGTGAATGACGGATATGCCGGCTATGGCTCGCTGCCGAGTTACTATCAGGCGGACGAAAAGTTTGCCTACGACCAGTTGCGTGGCATTCATTTCCGCACGGCGGTGAAGGTGTCGGCGGCTGGCATGAAGGTGGGCGAAAAGGACATCGAGGTGTATGGCTCGCAAACGGTGACGCTCTACATTGCCAATGCCACGTCGTTCAACGGTTTCGACAAAGACCCCGTGAAGGAGGGGCTGCCCTATCAGGACATTGCGGACAGACGCTTGAGAGGCTTGTACACAAAATCGTATAACGACCTGGTGAACCGACATGTCAATGATTATCAGACGATTTATAACAGAGTGAAGTTGTCGTTGGGCAAGTCGGTCGCCAACGAGAAGGCAACGGATGAGGTGCTTCGTGAGTATGTGGATGAGAACATCTTCAACCCCGACTTGGAGGCGTTGTATTTCCAGTATGGACGTTACTTGCTCATTTCGTGC
Source organism: uncultured Prevotellaceae bacterium (assembly GCA_937892315.1). The sequence continues at coordinate 1,149 of CALAVF010000160.1, forward strand.
TCTCGCACCCCGAATGTGCCAGCCAACTTGCAGGGACTTTGGAACGAGTACATCCTGCCGCCTTGGTCGTGCAATTATACGAGCAACATCAATGTGGAGGAGAACTATTGGGGAGCGGAGACGGCGGCGATGCCAGAGATGCACCTGTCGTTGCTGACGTTCTTGAAGGAACTGCAAGGCTCGGGTGAGCAGACGGCAAAGGCATACTATGGTGTAGATAAGGGCTGGTGTCTGGCTCACAACACCGACATCTGGGCGATGACCTGTCCTGTGGGACTCCATACGGGTGACCCTTCGTGGGCAAACTGGAACATGGGTGGTGCGTGGGTGAGCACCCACATCTGGGAACACTACACTTTCTCGCTCGATAAGGACTTCCTCCGCGAGTATTACCCTGTGCTGAAAGGGGCTGCCGAGTTCTGCATGAACTGGATGGTCACCACCACAAGCATGGGTGTGGACGGCAAGGAGTATCTCATCACGGCTCCTTCCACCTCGCCGGAGAACATCTATGTGACGCCAGAAGGTTATCACGGACGGAGTTGCTATGGAGGTTTTGCCGACATCGCCATGATTCGTGAGTGTCTGACCGATGCTAGAAATGCGGCTTGGGAACTGGGCGTTGACAAGGATTTCATTGCGGAGGCAGAAGCCACCCTCGCCAAACTCCAGCCCTACAAGATTGGCAAGAAGGGCAACCTGCAAGAGTGGTTCTACGACTGGGAAGATGAAGACCCGCACCATCGCCATCAGAGCCATCTGTTTGGCATCTATCCGGGTCACAATGTGGAGGACGGTGTGCATAAGAGAGCAGAAATCGAACGTGCCGCCTCCAAGACCCTCGAACTGAAAGGCGACCAAACGACCGGCTGGAGCACAGGGTGGCGTGTGAACCTCTATGCACGTCTGCACGATGCGAAGAACGCCTACCACATCTACCGCAAACTCCTCAACTACATTAGTCCTGACAAATACAAAGGAGCCGATGCCCGTCGTGGCGGCGGCACCTATCCCAACCTGCTCGATGCCCATTCGCCCTTCCAGATTGACGGCAACTTTGGCGGTTGTGCAGGTGTGATTGAGATGCTCATGCAGAGTAACTATCTCGTGGGCAATGTCAAGACTCCTGTTGAAATCGAACTGCTGCCAGCCCTGCCCGACAATTGGAAGGATGGCTCTGTCTCTGGCATCCGTGCCCGTGGTGGCATCACCGTGGATATGGTTTGGGAGAACGGCAAAGTCACTTCCCTCACCCTCACGGCTCAGCAGGCTTGCAAGGTTGCCATCAAGGTGAACGGGGCAACGAAGGTGGTGAAGTTGGAGAAAGGGAAGAACGTGGTGAAGTAAAATCGACCACGTCGTAGTCGATTGACCGACCACGACGTAATCGGTTTGCCGACCACGACGTGGTCGGTTTTGAGGTTACGAGCATACAAAAAGAGGGCGCATCAGCAAGGATGTGTCCTCTTTGTATATATGAAAGTTGTAGTTTCGAGGATTATTTCGTTTTCTTCTTTGAGGATAAATTCCCCCTCTTTTTCCAGTAGCCCTCCAATGCCTTTGCCTCCTTCACCGTCAGAGGAGCAACGGCGGCATGTTTCTGTTCAGAGAAGTTGGTGCGTTTCATCGGACTTCCTTCTTGGTCGAAATAGCCAATCATGCGGAAGTTCTGGAGGTCGTTGGTCTCGACGAAACCGAAGTTGTGAGGACGGCGGCTGTAGTTGTCGAACATGACCACATAGGTGTCCTGACCATTGGTGTGGATGGGGAGACGCTTCCAGCAGTTGGGAGCCTCGTGTCCCTGCTTTTCGCCGTCGTCGTACTTGTCATCCATTACGTAAGGTCCTGTGATGCAAGGAGATGTGGCGTGCTTGACGGTGGCACCTTTTTCGTGAGAGACATAGAAGAGGTTGTAGGTGTCGCACACTTTGATGATGTCGGAGTCGATGACTGTGTAACGTGGCACACCGTTTTCGTTGAGTGGGGCTTCGAAGAGGAGTTTCGGCTCGGAAAGCATCTGCGTGAAGTCGTCGTTCATGTAGATGAAACGGTCGGAAAGGCCCGGGATGCGGCAGATGACGGTTTCGACGGAAATGCTGTTGAAAACGGGGAGATGGCGCTCGAGGGAACCATGGAACAGGGTATTCTGGTCAACGATATGGATTTCCACCCGGCTCTGAGGAAAATACTTTTCGACAAAGTCCTCCAGGTGGGGGTCCTGGCGGTTCGTGACTATGAAAATGCGGCCGACAAAGGGGGCGAAACGCAGTATCGAAGCGACGCTGAAGCGGATTTCATCCGCCTGGAGGAAGCGCTGCGGCCCGGCGATGTCGGCGAGGGTGTCCTCCCGCTTCCCGGTCAGGTATTGCTGCCTCAAGGCCCTGAGTACGGGATCTTTGCCGTCCACCCAGGTCATTACTACGTCAACCATCGGTCTATAGGATGTTGTGGAATTTATCTGGGATCCGGACCACCAGTTTCAATCCCAGGGTCGTCGGTTTGTTGAGCGTGTGGATAGCCCTGGTGTGGACCTGGATCCACCGCATCAGGGGAACCAGCCGGTCCCATTCCCCTGGCTTCGAGCCCGTGATTACGCGGATGGTGCGGGCGCGGCGCTTCAGGTGGGCTGACCAGCCGTTGGCAATCCTGTCGGAACCGTCGATGCGCTCCTGGAGCCGCTTGAAGTCTATGCATCCGAAGTGGAACAGGTACAGGTTCGGGTCGATATGGTACTGGTTGCCTTCCACC
>CALAVF010000161.1 GCA_937892315.1 uncultured Prevotellaceae bacterium
AGCCCTCTTCGCAATCTTGTCCTCCCCCTCGTCAGCATCGTGCTCCAAGTGCCCCACATCCGTGATGTTACGCACATAACGCACCTTGTAGCCGATATGCTTCAGGAAGCGGAAGATGATGTCAAACGTGATGGCGGGACGAGCGTGCCCCAGATGAGCGTCACCATATACTGTAGGTCCGCAGACGTACATGCCCACGTGTGGCGCATGCAGTGGGCGGAACACCTCCTTCTTGCGAGTCAGGGTGTTGTAAACATAAAGTGCCTGTTCCATATTCAATATGTCGTGCTAATTATCCGCTGTCAATCATCAATTGACATCGCAAAGGTACGGAAAATCCCCTACCCCACAAAAGAAATCCCACTTTTTTTACCCCTGCCCCACCATTTCACCCAGACAAACCCTCCCATTTTCATCATGATTCACCCTAACGCCACTCCATTACCACCCACAACCACCAACACCCATGCATCCCTCAACGAGCAGTCCCCAACCATCAACATTGTTTTATCACAAAATCCATACGCTCGAAGCCCTGAAAGTGGTCTGAGTCAGACCGCCGAAGTGGTGTGATTCAGACCACCAAGGCGGTGTGAGTCACACCACTTTTGAGGCTTCGAGCGTGCAATTTTGTCCTATCAAGGGGTGCAAAAGAAGATGGCCTTTATTTCGCCTTCCAGGCGGCAATGCGGTCAGCCACGTTCTTCTGAAGGTTTACGTAGAAGAAAGCATAATCTTGACCATGATAGCACTGAGGGCCGAAGAAAGGTTGGAGGTCGCCACTCAGGACATACGCCTCTGCTTCTGGAGCGGTGACTATCACCACTCCACGCTGCAAGTCCAATTTAGCGTCAGCAAAACCTTCTGCAATCGTTCCATCGCCGACCCAAAAGCCGAGGTTTTCTTCTGCCGAAGCATAGGTTTCGTCACGCTTCCAGTTGAGCGGATTGATGCTGATTTCATCTGGCTTCACCACCACATTACGATGCCCTGCATTTTGTGGGCCTTCTGTATTCCATGTGACGATGACACCCGTGTCGGTTGCACTTTCCGCAAACTTCAAGTGTGGGTAGTTCGCCAAGTCATTGTGCGTCACACCATAGCCAATCGGATAGGCTGCCACCATCTGTGCATAGCGGTCGGGGTGCGCTCGGAAATAGTCCTCCAGCAGCATCAACGTGATGGCAGAACCCTGAGAGTGTCCGGCAATGATAAAGGGGCGACCCTCGTTCCAATGTTAAAAATAATAGTCGAGTGCACGGGTGGGGTCTTGCGAGGCAGAAAAACGGAAATGTGTTTCCACATCTTCTTCACTCATCGACCCCAATGTGGGCACGTCCAGTTGCCGATAGTAAGGAGCAAAGACGTTACATGACTGACGATAAACCGAAGCCTGATTGAAAAGATATCGCTGAGCGTTCGCCTGCATCACGGCATTATCAATGTCACACACGGCTGATTCCGTTTCCGCCTGCTTAAAGTAGGCAGTCGGGTAGATATAGAACACATCCACGGTTTTGTCAATGGCGTCTGGCGTATCGAGCCAGTTCTCTGCCTTTGAGTAGTCGATGGCTTCATGAAACTTTTCGATGCCGTCAGTATTGCGGCATACTTCGGGAATGGTCTGCTTCCAGACCTCCATGTCGTTATCAGACACAGACTTGTTGTCGCTGCAAGAGGCTACGAAAAGCCCCATTGCCAGCAGCATGAGAAAGGATGTTTTTGCCTTCATATCTAATTACCTATTTATGTTTTCCGCCAGCATCCCACACTTTAGGATGGACAACATTTCTTGTGTTTCTGGTAGGAAGTTCCTTGGTGGTGTAAACGAGCCGCACGTGGTGGTCGCCAAATCGGGCACCTTCAGAGGTCCAGTCAGTCGTCTTATAAGTAATGGAATCACTTTTCGCCCAGAAACTGCTCCATGTTCTGAATTCACTTTCGGTATGTCCTGCATATTCTGAGCCTCCAGTCGTTGCGACAATGTGCTCCGGGTCTTCTTTTTTATCGATATAGAGACCTGCAGCGGTAATCTGTCGGTCGTCTGGATTGCTTTTGTCATACCACCGAATCCACACATATCTTCCCTTGTGCTTCTGCCCTGCCACACCGAGACCGTCGTGGCAGCCATCACCTCGCATCGACCAACTGTACTTGCTGTAGTCGTGGTCGGAGTAGGCAAAACTGATTTCAGCAATGCCGTTGTTTTCGTCTGCTCTGTCCAGTGCGTAATACCAGTAGTGGCACTTCGAGTTGATGGTGTTGAGATAGCCCTCGTCGGCAGTTTCCACGGCATACCCATCGTGGACAGGTGCGTTGATGTTTGCCATCATCGGGTAGTAGATGAGGTATTTCTTGTCGTTGCGAGGGTCTTTGTCAACAAAGGGCTTAGGCCTTCCCACTTCATGTCCGCAACTGATTTCCTTGTTTCCCTTAGCGAAATCTTCGGCTTTCATGTAGAAGTCGGCAAGAATGAGTTTGCTTTTCTTTTTCACAGCAGCACAGTTGCGTTCCAGATATTGCTGCCGTGCATCACCTAATGCGTTGGCAATGGCAAGCATATTCTTCACCACATTCAAGTCTTCCTGCGTGGCGGAGTCAGCCAATTGTGTATATATGATGCTGGCAAGGTCGTTAATCAAATAGTGGATGGGGTAAAGGCACAGTTCGTCATCGTCTGTGGCAGCGGAGTCCAGTTGATTGATGCTGTTAGCACTTCCTTTGTAACCCGTGCGATAACTGACCAGTGCCCAGTTCTTGTTGTCGGCAAAACCTGCCGCCCATGTCTTTTCGTCGTTGAGGTTGTCTCCGCCTCCCTTAGAGTAGGAGATGGACTGGGCATTCGACGCTTGCTCGTAGTTGTCCTGAGTGTAGGTGCCCCCCGCACTGACGCTGAAGTGGTCTTGTGCCTGTGCCAGCAGTTTTGTCATCGCATAGGCTCCTAAACTGAGGTCGTTTGGAATGGCTGAGGCACTCCCCTTTTTCTTGAGGTCCAGACTTGCCGTTGCGTCCACGCCTACGGAATTTTCGTAACAATTCTCTGTGCGACCATACAGATATAGAAACATGCCTCCAAAGGTTCCTTGGTGAATGAGGTCGGTACCCCAATCGTCGTAAAATGTGGAAGGGGAGAAAGTCTCAGCCGTGGTGTTCAGACTCTCAACAAATGGCTCGGTGACGATGTGCATGAGCATTGTGTCGGGATTCTCTCTCTCAAAAAGCGACATGTTCAGTTTCAGTGTCGCCTTCTTCACCAAGCAGCACTCGATAAAGCACTCATAGTCTTCGCTCGCCATGCTGGAACCGTTCAGACCGAGGTCGAATGCCCCGTTGATTTGCCATTTGGGCGGTTCTTGCCCCCATGTGAAGATGCCTTTTACCTCATCAAAGATAAACCTTTTTCTTTCCTTCTTGGGAGCAGACATGGACACGCCAAGGTTGAAAGCCCAGTCGGTCATTGTCTTGGTGTAGCCCTCGCATTCCTTGTAGAAACAAAGTTCCTCCGAGTTGTTCGTTTCGGCCGTGAGATAGCCAGCAGGCAGTGCGTTGATAAGAGCAGGGTCCAGCAGGGTGTTCTTCACGCTGCCAGTGGCATTGAAGCAGTAGGTGCTCTTGCCGATGATTTCGCTGTATGACGTGGTGATGGCATCCTCAGCACGGGTCTGATTCAGTTGCTTTTTGTCAACAAAGACGAAGAAGACGTGGCGGCCCTGATCAGGGTTGCCTTTCGGTTCCACCTTCACTCGCACCACCTCCATCGGTTTCTCCATCGCCTTCTTCAAATAAGGCACAGCATACTGCGTCCCGTTGATGTCCTCTTTCCGAACACCGATGTAGGCATTCTCCTTGGCGGTGACCGTCACCTGCTGCAAGGAACTAATCGGCAGTTTGTGAGCCTCCAGGCTGTCAATGTCCACAAAGTGGAGAATGCGTCCGTCCACCACGTCGGACAATCTCGCAGGCAGAGGATTTGTACCATTGTCGTTTGGGTCATCATCCGAACAGGCAACCCATCCTGCCATCGCCAGCAGCATCACCGATGCTGCCAGTACACGATAAAAAACTTTTTTCATGATTTTATAGATTTAACGTAAAAAATGATGCGCAAAGATACAAAAAGGACGGACATCCTCAGCAGGAAGTCCGCCCATGATGGTTCAGAATTGGCTAAAAGCAGGTTCAGGAAAAGTTGAAAGACTTGTTTCAGAGCCGATTGCGGTATTCGGAAGGAGTCATGCCATAGACCTTCTTGAAAAGTGTCGTAAATGTTGACTTGGCAGCGAAACCGCTGTCCTGCATGATGGCTTGGATGGTGTAACGAGGCTGTTCACGCATCAGTTGTTCAGCATGACGAAGCCGTTTCTGGTTCAGATAGTCATTCATGTTCTGACAGCCCGACTGCTCGCGAATAATGCGGCTAAAAGTCGTTCGATTCACACCCATCAACCCTGCCAACACCTCACGCGACAGGTCACTTTGTGTATAAAGCAGTCCTTGCTCCACAATGGCATCGAATGCCACAAAACGAGCCTTCTCCGCATCCATTTCCTCCTGCTTCGCCATTTGGCTCGTCACCAGATTCTTCACCGTCCGCACCAGCCTCTTTTCCTCCCGTTTGCGGACAGCATGTATCCTGTATGTCAGCACCACAATCGCGACGAGACCCAGCACAGCGGTGAGCACACCGACCCAAAGCCGCAAACGACTGATTTGCTCCGTCTTCACCTGATTCTGATAGACCGCCTCCAGTTCCTGAGCATTCTCCTCTGCCATGCGAGCCTGCAATGTGTCCTTGATTTCATAAGCCTGCAACAGACGGTTGTAAGCACTGTCAGCCTGTCCCATATTGGCATAGATGTCAGCCACATTCTTACAAATCAGACGCTCCATATTGCTCCAATAGCCTTTCACCTCCAAAACATACGTCTCATAACGCCGATAGACATCGAGAGCCTCCTGCCCCTTTCCACATTCCATGTAGTAGGGACAAATGTCACGTTCCTCGGTAATATTCAAGCAGGGCAGCAGCCGTTGCCATTCGGCATACGCCCGCTCCGCCTCTGCCACACTATCAACTCGCATATAGAGATAAGCCCGAACCGCCAAGGCGATACGCCGGAACTTCAATGCCTGCGGGGCGTCGTCCATAGGAGCCGCCGTCTGCTCCAGCGCCTTCGAGTGTTCGATGGCTTGCGGATAATGCTCGTCACCGCCATACCGTTTCATCAACACATAGTGATAATATGCCAAACAAGCCGTAGCCTCTTCACCCTCGCACTGGCTCATCAGCGGAATGGCTTGCAGCATATATCTATACCCCTTCTCTTTGTCGCCAACCTCATGCAACTGCTCACCCATCGCAAACGTTGCCTCCGCCTCGGCATACTTGTCGCCCGAGTCGTGTGCCTCTTTCATCAGGTCGCCCAGCAAACGCCTCGCCTCTGTCGCCTCACCCAACGCCAGATGGGCAGTCGATGATGTCCTGCTGCAATGTCAACCTGTCCACGCCGTCAGCCTTTGCTAACGCTTGCTCATACAAAGCCAAAGCCTCCTCAAACTGCTGCTCATTATACAACGCGTTCGCCTGTTCCCGCAGGGGCGTCTCATCCACGGATTTGTCCGCCGAGCACCCTAAGAGGGTCAGCAGAACACACAAAAATATAAAAGGTATCGTTTTCTTCATGTCACTTCGCTTTTCGAGCACAAAGGTACAAAAACTTTCCGAAAGTACAGCAAACGGAAGGAAGAAAAAGCGACGAGCCATCCCATCCTCACAACTTTCCGAGTTCTTCTGCAATGTTCCGTGGCGGATGACCCAAGAACGGCAACCATCAACATTGTTTTACCACAAAATCCACACGCTCGAAGCCCCGAAAGTGGTCTGAGTCAGACCACCGAAGTGATGTGAGTCAGACCACCAAGGCGGTGTGAGTCACACCACTTTTGAGGCTTCGATCGTGCAATTTTGTCCTATTGCGGCAGGGGTGAGAGATGGAGAGCCAAGTGTGTCAGCACACATCACATTCGGGCTTTCTGCTTCTCTCCTGCACCGCTGCCTTGGTACTTCGAGCGAGCTTCGTTGAACTTCCAGGTGACATCGAGCAGGAAGGTGCGGCGGGCTGGGTTGTAGGTGGTCAGTTCGCGGTAGCCGTAGGTGATGGTTTCCTTTTTAATGAATTTACCTACCCGGCCAACTCAAAAAGCGGAAGAACCAAAAATTTGCTACCGCAAAGTTCGGCAGGGATGGCACTTTTTGCGGAAAATGGGGTGTGGCAGCACATTTTTGGGGCTTTTGGCTTGTAGTTCGCAGAATTCTGACTATATTTGTGCGTTTTTATTGTTTTACGTAATTCAAAAAAGGTGAACCTCGTATGCTTAAATTGATCCGTAGAATCCTTGCCGTCTGCTTCTGGTTGGGAATCACTTGGCTGTTCGTCGATGTGTCGGGAACGGATCACCACCTCGTCGGTTGGATGGCCAAACTGCAGTTCCTGCCTAGCGTGATGGCTCTTAATATCGTTTCTATTGCCGTCGTTCTGGTGGGCACGCTGCTGTTGGGACGTTTTTATTGTTCGATCGTGTGCCCATTGGGCGTGTTGCAGGACTTTTTTGCGTGGATAGGCAAATGGAAACTCTTCCGCAAGAACAAAAAGGCGAAGTTTGCCAACAAGTACGGCTACTCGAAACCGAAGACGTGGCTACGCCTCACGGTGCTGGGGCTGTTCATCATCATGATGGTGGCGGGCTTCAATGCGGGGGCGGTGTTGCTGGCTCCCTACAGTTCATACGGCAGAATCGTGGCGGCGTTCCTCCAGCCTGTGTATGTGCAGATGAACAACGTGCTGGCGAGGTGGGCTGAGGCGAACGACTGTTACCTGTTCTGGCGGGTGGAGCCGCACAGCAATCCTACCCTGCTGCTGGTGGTGGCAGGCGTGACGGCTGTGGTGCTGCTGGTGTTGGCGTTCATGCACGGCAGAACCTACTGCAACACCATCTGCCCTGTGGGCACGACGTTGGGCTATGTGGCTAAGTTCTCGCTTCTGAAGATGAAGGTGGATGAGGACAGGTGTGTGAAATGCGGTCTGTGCGAGAAGAACTGCAAGGCGGCGTGTATCAAGGTGGAGAGGGGGGAGCCTGTCAAGTTCGACTACACCAGGTGTGTCACGTGCGGCAACTGCCAGACGGTGTGCGGAAAGAAGGCGCTGCACTATGGAAGATGGGAAAAGGGGAATGGAGGTGCCTCCCACAGAGGGGAGGCGGAGAAGGGGGCTGTCTCTCGCCGTTCCTTCCTCTCCATCACGGGCACGGCGGTGGTTGCTGCCACGCTGAAAGCCCAAGAGAAGACGACTGACGGAGGATTGGCGGTGGTGGAGGATAAGAAGATTCCGAACCGCAAGACGCCCATCACGCCGCCGGGGTCACTGTCTGCCAAGAACTTGCAGCAACATTGCACGGCGTGTCAACTCTGTGTCGCCAACTGCCCGAATGGGGTGCTCAGGCCATCGCAAAGTCTGGAGCACTTCTTGCAGCCTGAGATGCAGTATGACAAGGGGTATTGCCGCCCTGAATGCACACGATGCTCGAATGTATGCCCGACGGGTGCCATCCGACCTGTCACGCCAGACGACAAACTCTTCATCCAGATTGGTCACGCCGTGTGGGTGAAGCAGAACTGCATTCCGCTGACCGACCAAAAGACGTGCGGCAACTGTGCCAAGCACTGCCCCGCAGGTGCCATCCAGATGGTGCCTGTGGATAAGAGTCTGAAGCAAGACTCAGAATCGGGAGGGTGGACGGATGCCGACGGCAACAAGACGGTCCTCGTCAAGGATGAATCCGGCAACATTCTGCTGACGCAGATGTACGGGACGGAGACGAATACGCTGAAGACGGTCAGCGCCGGCGCGGTGTCGGGCACCCATCTCTTCACCGTGCGCTTCAGCAAGACGGGCGGCGCGTCGTTGCAGATTGATGACGGCGAGGTCTGCGCCAACGGCGAAATGACGACGCCGCCCGGCAAGGGCTTTCAGGTCCGCGCGCTGTATGGCGGCGCGACGGATCCGTACGTTTCGGGCGCGGGCTTTGAGGTCATCAGGATGCTCGCCTATAAAACGTCCGATCTGCCCGCCGCGCAGTATGCGGAGATCGTCCGCACAAAGGCGTATACGGTGGAGCCGCCCGCGCCGACCTTCGACCCCGCGACAGACGAGGTGGCGGCGGAGGCCGTCCTGCGCATCAGCGAAATTATGCCGAAGCCGACGGATGACCGGAGCCCC
>CALAVF010000162.1 GCA_937892315.1 uncultured Prevotellaceae bacterium
AGAACTCAATCTGGTCGCTTGCTTTTGGGGTCAATCCGATATTCAGGTCAACAGTACCTGTCGTGCGGTCTGGCTTCACCCATTCGTTGGGGGTCAGTGCCTCTGGGTCGAAGTGTCCCATCTGGGCGATGTCCTGATAAGAGCCCTTGAAGGCAGTCATACTGAATAGGTCGCCAGGCTTCAACTCCAACTCACGGCGAATCACCTCCTCATACACACGGGTGTTACCATAAATCTTGATTTTGTTGATGGTCGCCTGTATGCCTTCGTAGATGCGGACTTCAAGGTCGATGGAATCGCCGTCCACATTTACCTCGACATCACTCACGTTGTTAAACACATAGCCATTGTTGTAATACTCTTGGCTGATGGAGTTGTCATCTTGATACAGGCGTTCGTTGAGGTGCTTTCGGTTGTACACATCTCCACGCTTCATCTGCAAGGACTCTCGGAGGGCATCTGTGTTGAAGATGGTGTTACCCACCCAGTTGATGTCACGCACATAGTACTTGTCTCCCTCGTCGATGTAGAGATAGACATTGACCAGATTGTTGCCAATGTCCACCACGCTGTCGGCATAAATGTTGGCATCGCGAAAACCTAACTCATTATATTTTTCGATGACACGGTCTTTGTCTTCTTCATACTTTTCCTCCACAAATTTCTTTGCCTTGAAGAAACTCTTGAAGCCCTTTTCGTTCGTCTTCTTCAGCAGACCGCCTGAGAAGAATCCACCATGGAACTTCTTGGTTGCCAAGTTTTTGTTGCCGCTGATGAAGATTTGATTGACCTTCACTTTCTCTTTCTTGTCAATGTTGACATCGACAATCATCTGGTCAGAACGTACCGAATCGTCTCGCTGTACAATATTCACCTCCGCATTCTTGAAACCCTTCTCGTCCAGGTACTTCTTAATCACAATCTTTGCCTTGTCCACCATGTTGGGGGTCAACTGGTTACCTTTCACCAGACCCATCTTCTCCTCCAGGTCTTCACGTTCCGATTTCCTCACGCCATTGATGTTGATTTGCGACACACGTGGGCGAGTGGCAAGCACAATCTTCAGATACACTTTCTCATCGACGATGCTGTCAGCCTCGATTCTTACGGTAGAGAAAAGCCCATGTTTCCAGTATCGCTTGATGGCATCGGTAATCTCGTCACCAGGCATGGAGATGGTCTCGCCTACGGTCAGTCCTGAAAGTCCGATGATAATGTAATCTTCATAGTTATCGACACCTTCCACTGCTATGCCGCCAATTTCGTACCGTTGAGGTTGCCCATATACGACGGTGGGTTTTGTCTGCACCTGTGCCATCGCATGGGTGGCAAAGGTGGCAGCAAGCATCAAAAGCATCAAACTCCTTAAAATCTTCATGTATATATTATAATAATGTGTAGCGTTATTTTTTCTCGGTAACCTGTTCGCCCGTCTTGCCAAATCGGCGTTGGCGTCCCTGATAGTCAACAATGGCTTTGCAGAGGTCTTCCTCCTTGAAGTCGGGCCAATAAGTCTCTGTGAAATAGAACTCCGAATAAGCACACTGCCACAGCAGGTAGTTGCTCAGTCGCTCTTCGCCGCCTGTGCGAATCATCAGTTCGGGGTCAGGCATAAAGTTCGTGGCAAGGTGTGCATCAATGGTCTTGTCGGTGATGTCCTCTGGGGCAAGTTCTCCCGCCTTCACCTGCTCGGCGATTTGCTTCACGGCGTTGGTGATTTCCCACTTCGACGAGTAACTGAGTGCCAGCACCATGCAAGTGCCCGTGTTTTGTCGGGTTCTTTCCTCCAGGTAGTGGCAGGCATCCTGCACCACCTTGGGCAACCGCTCGATTTCGCCAATGACACGGAAGCGAGCATTCTTCTTCATGAAGAGTTCTTCTTCCAGATGCTTCAACAGCAATGTCATCAAGGCGGCAATCTCTGCCTCTGGGCGGTTCCAGTTTTCGGTAGAGAATGTATAGAGTGTCAGGTAGTCGATACCGAGGTTCACCGCGGCAGTCATGATGTCGTGTACACGTTCGGCACCCTCTTGATGTCCGTATGTGCGTTCTTTGCCGCGAGCCTGTGCCCAGCGTCCGTTGCCGTCCATGATGATTGCCACATGACGTGGCACACGGGTCATATCTACTTGTTCTTTATACATTGGCTTGCAATTTTTTATTTTCAGAGGCTTCTAACTCTCTCTAATCGTTGTTACATTTGCGGTATTTCGGGCAGAGGTCGTAGGAGATATATACCATTGTCCACGAGTAACTGTCCTTGTTTTTGAGGAATCCGCTCTGGGTGCGGTAGGGGTCTTCGATGCCGTCCAGTTTGTCGCTCATGGAGAACCGCATACTCCAGTCTATGCCGACGTTCCAGCGAGGTCTGAATTTATACTTAATGCCGAATCCTATCGGAATGTTCATGGTCAAGGCATCGTTGCAGTAGGTAAAACCCAATCCCAGTTGGATGTATGGCGTAAGGCGTTTGTGTCCCTTGTAACTGTTGCCCGTGCCATAGCCCCAGAAACTGAGTTCGTATTGGCAGCCGAGATCCACGAGCGAGTTGTTAAACTCCCACTCCTTGTCCCATTCCATCGGGAACCAGTTTTTCCCCTTCAGGGCATTGCCTTTCACGCTGCCATAGCCGAGGTCAAACTTCAGTGCCATGCGTGGGTTGATGTTGTATCTGCCCATCAGTCCGCCTGCCATCGTCACGTTCTTGTAGAATCCGTTCAGGTTGGCATCGCCCATGTAGAAACTGGAACCAGCCATCGCACCGAGTTCCAAGGCATACTCCAGTTCTTGAGCCTTCAGCCCAGTGGCGAAGAGTAGGGCGGCGATTATCGTATAGAGCCTTGCCATATCTTTCCGTTTTCCTGTATAATCCAGAGGCTGTTGCCCACCGTCGTGATACTTGCTGCCCCGTTGGCTGCGTCAAGGTCGGCTGGCATAGGATACATCTCTGTCTGTGGATGCCACGTGATGCCGTTGTCGTCCGAGCGGTAGAGGTATTCATACGCTCCTGCTTTCGAGCCGATGGCATAGAGTGCTTCGTTATAGCGGGTGACACTCAGGTGGTCAAGATGTGGCAACCCGTATGGATTGTCGAGTGTCACTTCTATGTAGGACCACGGCTGGTTGATGTTGTCATCGGGCGATGTCATCTTGTACCAAGCCACTCCGTGCAGGGTGTCGTTGCTTGACAATCCCGTCATGACCGCCACTTGAATCGTGCTGTTGGTGTTCGAAGTGTAGGCGAACGAGTTGACCGATGTTTCGGGCAGTTTGTCGAGGTCTGCCGTACCTTGCACCGTCCACGTGTTTAGGTCGGAAGTGCCGATAATGGCTGTCCCGTCATACGCGTAGAGGTAATATTCGTCGGCTGCCAACAAGCGTTCTATGGGTTGGTCAGAAACCTTTGTCCAGATGGCTGCCAGTTGTTCAGGTTTCGCACGGTAGAGGTAGCCGTCCGTGCCTCGTCCGTAGAAGTTGCCGTCGAACAGCACGACCGAACCGCTCTCCACAGGAATGGAGACGGGGGTGCTCCATGTGGTGGCATCATAGACGGATTGGCGGTAGGCAGCCGCATCGCTGCTTTGGGCAAAGGTCACCACGTCCTCTCCCTCCGCATTTTGGGCAAAGGCGTAAACCCTTTCGTCAGCCACGTACAACTTGCATTGTCCACTGATGGAAAGGTCTGACGTGATGGACTTCCATTCCAGCGTGTCGGTCGCATTGACGTGCTTGTAGATGTCCACCGTGTAGTGCTTGCTCGACTCGCCGTCGGTGGAGATGCAAACCAGTTCCACCGTCTTGCTGAAGTCAATCGAGTCGCTGCCCGATGTGAGCATATAGTAGGTCTCGTCGCCTGCCACCACCTTGCCAAACACGCTGCCGTAGCACGTGAAAGTCGGCACCACACGGGTCAAGTCCACCCAGTTGGGCAGAGAGTCCACATTGGAGATGTGACCGTTCACCTGGTCAATGTTGAAGTAGATGTCGCTTCCGTTGATGGTTTTCGACACCACCGTGTCGGTCGCATTGCCCGAACTGTCGTATTTTTTCGTGATGACAGAACTGGTGATGCTGCTCACTGAGAACGAAAGGATGGCACTTTCTGGCGCCGTTTCCGTTTCGTTATCTTTGATACAAGACACACAGGTAAGCAGTGCCAAAATCAGCACTGCCACACTGTAAAAGGTCTGTTTGATATATGTTTTTCTCATTTTCCGCAATAAGCCAATGTATAAATTCTCGGCAAAATTACGAACATTTTTTGCATCTACGAAGGGATACGCCCTATTTTAACGGATTTTATAGGATATTAAGACTAATTTGTGTTTACTTTTGTATAAATTGCTCACGCTTGGCAAAATGAAAACGAGTTTTCTTTTGTTCTCACTTAATCGCAATTTTTACTTTTCCTCGTTCAGAATCTCGCAAAGTTCCTTCATGCCCTCGCTGGCACCTTTCATGATGTGGCGGATGCCGAGGCTGGGGTCGTAAGGCACAGGTTTGGGGTCGATGAGGTAGATTTTGCAGTGGGCATTGGTGAAGTTGAGCAGCCCCGCAGCGGGATAGACGTTGAGCGACGTGCCGATGACCACCAAAATGTCTGCCTTGCTCACCTCGGCGATGGCAGGCTCAATCATGGGCACACTCTCGCCAAACCACACGATGAAGGGTCGCAGTTGGCTTCCGTCCTTCGCCTTATCGCCCATCCGGATGACGGGGTTGTCTTCGGGGAGGGTGACGATGCAGTCGGGGTCGTTGGGGTTGCGGCTCGATGTCGCCTTCATCAGTTCGCCATGCAGGTGGATGATGTGCTTGGACCCAGCACGCTCATGCAGGTCGTCCACATTCTGGGTCACGACCGTCACGTGGAACTTGTCCTCCAGACTTGCCACCAGTTTGTGCCCCTCGTTCGGAACCACGCTGCTCAGTTGTGCCCGACGCTCGTTGTAGAACTTCTGCACCAGTTCGGGGTCACGTTCATAGCCTTGGATGCTTGCCACGGCCTCCACGGGATACTGCTCCCAGAGGCCACCGCTGTCGCGGAAGGTGCTGATGCCGCTTTCTGCCGACATCCCTGCACCAGTTAGGAATACTAAGTTTTTCATATTGAATGGTATTGGGGTTGATAAAAGATACTGACAGAAAAGACCTCAAAAGTGGTCTGACTCAGACCGCCCAAGTGGTGTGACTCAGACCGCCGAGGCGGTGTGACTCAGACCACTTTAGAGGCTTCGAGGGAACCTATTCAGAGGACACCTCTTAATAGGCGACGGAACAAGCCAATCCCAACTGCCGCGCCCGTTCGCCGATGGCATCCAGTGCTTCTGGTGATGCTTTTTTCAGGTGGTGGGCAGGGGTCTCGCGGTCAATGGTGTATATCATCACCTCGCGTGGCTGTATCTCTTTGATGGCTTGCAACCACGGCTCGACGAATGCTTCGCCTGTGTTGTCCACCGATTTGCCTCCGAACTCTCCCTTCATGAACATCGTCTGGATGATGCAGCGATTGCCAAACTCCTTCAGGCGGGCAATGATTTTCTGTACGTCGTAGTTGCCGTTGGGACGGTCAACCTGGGCAATGTAGTCGGGTGAAATGGTGTCGAGTTTGCAAATGTTGTTGTCCACCTTGCAGAGGGCATCGAACACGGGTTGACGCAGGCTTTGGGCAGCGTTTGTCAATACACTCACTTTGGCGTTGGGGAAATATTGGTCACGCAGGGCGAGCGTGTCGTCGATAATCTCGGGGAAATGAGGGTTGAGGGTCGGCTCGCCATTGCCGGCAAACGTGAAGACATCGGGGGTGATGCCCTCTTGCTGCATTTTCTGGAGTTGAGCCTCAAGGGCAGTTCGCACCTCCTCGCGGGTGGGCAGTTTCTGCTTGGGCACAAAGTCGTGGTTGAAACCACATTCGCAGTAGATGCAGTCGAACGAACAGCATTTGCCGTCGGAAGGCAAGAGGTTGATGCCCAGAGAGATGCCGAGTCGGCGGCTATGGATGGGTCCGAAGATGGGAGAAGGGAAGATAATTGTCATAGAGTTTGCTTGTCAGGTAGAAAAACAATACAGCACTGATGAAGCCGCAGATGGAGTCGATGAGGTAGTGTGCCTGAATGTAAACCGTGGCGGCACAGAGCAGCAAATAAACAGGGAACATGACCCAGAAGAGCCAGCGGTTGCGGCTTTGCCACGCCAACATCATGGTGACCGTGCTCATACCCACGTGGCTGCTGGGGAAGGCGGCGGTGGGACGTTCGCCCACGTCTTGTGCTCCCTGCACCAACTGGCTGAAAATGCCCTTGATTTCGGGGCTGAGCATTTCGGTGTGTGTCTGGAAGTAGTAGCCGACTGCAGGGAAGATGCCCGTGTCGGCAGTCTCCACGCCTACAGCCTTGAAGTAGTACTGAGGCCCTGCCACGGGCAGGAACTCATAGATGATGTAGTAGAGGAAAAACGAACCAAGGAAAACGAAGCCCGCCTTGTCTGCCTCGGGATAGCGGCAGCAGAGGTAGAACAGGATGGTGGCACCCATCATGTAGTAGTAGGCGTAGTAGCCGAGATTGAACGCCTCGCTCCAAAAGGTGCTCGTCACTAACTGATTGAAAACGAGGGCAGGTTGGCATCCGAAAAGTGCTTGGTCAATTTGGGCAAACACGTGGTCGAGGTAGGGTAATTGGCTGCAAAAGTCATACGTCTCGGGATACCAAAAGATGAGTCCCAACAGGGTGGGGAAGACCCGCAGAATCCGCAATGCCCGACAGGGGTAGAGACGGTAAAGACCATATACGGCAGCCATGATGAGCAGCATCACCACTCGTGTGAGTATCATGCCCTTAGGGTCGGCGATGCCGTCCCAATAGACGAGGGTCAACACCGTGGTGAAGAGCATGTAGAGGAGGGTCAAAACCTCCACGCTCCACAGCCCTTTTTCGTAGTCCTTTTTGAAGTATTCTTGTATTGTCATGTTTACAGCCATTTGTTTTCTTTATACCATGTCATGCACTCCTTCACGCCGCGTTCCAACTGCCACTCAGGCACGAAGCCGAGGTCTTCCTTGATGGGGGTGATGTCGCATTGCCAGTTGCGTTGGCACATGATTTTATACTTGTCGCCGTTCAGGGTGCTGGGCTTGCCTGTGAGGTGCGAGAACCATTCTGCCACACTCGAAATGACTTTCAGCAACCACAACGGGGCTTTGATGCGGAGTACTCCCTTCACGCCCAACTCCTTCTGTATCAAGTCGCTGAACGCACGGCTGGAGTAATTGCAACCGTCGCTGACGAAGTACGCCTTTCCATTCGCCACGTCCTTCTTCCCGATGGCGGCGAAAATGGCACTGACGAGGTCACGCACATACACGAACGTAATCACCTGTTTCTTATACCCTACCGCGAAATCCACATGCTGTCGGATGCTCTTCGCCATCATGAAGTAGTCCTTTTCGTGAGGGCCATACACCCCTGTGGGACGGAAGATGGTGAAGTGGAATCGTCCATCGGTCTTGATGCGTTTTTCAGCAAGGAACTGCTCGCTCTTCACTTTGCTTTCCCCATACGCCGTATTGGGCTTTGGTTCGTCCGAAGCCACCATATTGTTGTATGTTCCGTCAGCGTTCTGCTCCTCTCTGATAGGTCCCAATACACTCAGGCTGCTCACATACAAGAACTGCTCGGGCAGCATCTCCAACTCGTCGAGCGTGTTCACCAAATTTTGGGTGCAGAGGAAGTTGTGCTTGTCAAAATCCTCGCGTCTCAGACACTTCGTTGCCCCAGCCGCATGGATGATGACATCCCATTTGCCCACTTTCTCCTTATACGCCGTGAGTTGCTTGCGGAGTTTGTCGGCATCCGTCATGTCGAGAAACGCAAACTTGAGTCTCTCTTGTTGCAACCATCGTCTGCTCGAATGCTCCCTCATCCCTGCCCATGTCTCCATCCCGCGTTTCAACCCCTCCTCGCAGAGAAAACTGCCGATGAAACCACTCGCTCCTGTAATTAAAATTTTCATGTTTTTGTTGAATTTGGCTGCAAAGTTACTACTTTTTGCCCTATTTTCAACAATTTAAGGAAAATGTGACTGCATTTGTCGAAGAAAATCACTAATTTTGACCAAGAAGTTAAAAATGAAGACTATGGGAAAGAAAGAATCCAAACTTGTGAAGTCCAGCATTAACAAGCGAGAGTTGGCAGAGTTGGTCAGCAGTTTTTTGAGTAATCACCCAGGACAGGCGTTCACGTTGAAGACCTTGTTCCGCGAATTAACACTCAAGACTCATCCGCTCCGAATGCTTTGTGTGGATGTACTGAACGAAATGATTGACGATGGCTATATCGTCCGAAACAATGACGGCGACATCGTCTATAATGGCGTGGCTCAGACGGTGGAAGGCACCTTCAAACGCACGTCGGGTGGTCGCAACTTTGTGGATATGGACAACGGTGTGGGTATCTCCATCTACGATGAGGACACGCTCCATGCCCTGCCCGGCGACCGTGTGAAGGTGAGCATCCATGCCAAACGCCGTGGCAGCCAAAAGTTGCATGGTGAGGTGATTGAGATTGTGAAGCGGAGCGAAAAACCCTTTGTGGGCACGGTGCAGGTGCATCACAATGTGGCATTCCTTGACCTTCCCAACGAACAACTCTTGAATGACATCGTCATTCCTGTGGAGAAACTGAAGGGCGCGAAGAACGGTGAGAAGGTGGTGGTGAAAGTGGTTGGCTGGCCGAAGGATGCCCGTAACCCGATAGGCGAAGTGGTGGATGTGTTGGGTACAGAAGGCGACAACAACGCCGAAATGCACGCCATCCTTGCCGAGTACGGCTTGCCCTACAAATACCCCGAGAAGGTGGAAGCCGCCGCCAACAAAATCGATGCCGGCATCACCCCCGAAGAGATTGCTCTGCGTGAGGATTTCCGTGACACTTTCACTATCACCATCGACCCACGCGATGCCAAGGACTTTGACGATGCCATCTCTATCAAGAAAATCAAGGATGGCTTGTGGGAAGTGGGTGTGCACATTGCCGACGTGAGCCACTACGTGCTCGAAGGCTCCATCATCGACACCGAGGCACAACAACGTGCCACCTCAGTTTATCTCGTTGACCGCACCATCCCCATGCTGCCCGAACACCTCTGCAACCAACTCTGTTCGCTCCGACCGAACGAAGAGAAACTCACTTTCTCCGTCATTTTCGACATGAATGAAGAGGCGGAAGTGTTGCGTTCCCGCATCAAGCACACCGTCATCAAGTCGTGTCGGCGCTACACCTACGAGGAAGTGCAGTACCTGCTCGAACAGAACGGCGAGGCACGTGAGTGTGAATCCATCCGTCAGGGTCAGTTGGTGCCCACGCAACCCGTTCCGGCTCAGGAAGTGTTGGCAGACACCGAACTGAACGCTTTCCGTGACGGTTTGCCACCCATCGACCCTGCCACCATCCCTGTCACCCCTGTGCCCGACGACCATCGCAAGGGTGAGAATGCCGACCAACTCATCACCCTCAATCGGCTTGCTCACAAACTGCGTGACGAGCGATTTAAGGACGGTGCCATCAACTTTGACCGCGAAGAGTTTCGCTTCGAGATAGACCCCCAAGGCAAGCCCATCCGTGTCTATTTCAAACACGCCAAGGATGCCAACAAACTCGTCGAAGAGTTCATGCTTTTGGCAAACAGGACGGTGGCGGAAAGTATCGGCAAGGTGAAAAGCAACGAAAAGGCGAAGACGTTGCCTTACCGCATTCACGAGCAGCCCGATGCCACCAAACTCGACAACCTCGCCCACATCGCTGCTCGTTTTGGCTTCCACATCATCACTCAAGGCAAGAACGCGGATGTGGCACATAGTTTGAACAAACTCCTCTATGACGTGCGGGGCAAGAAGATGCAGAACCTCATTGAGATGGCATCACTCCGTGCCATGCAGAAGGCTCGCTACTCCACCTACAACATCGGACACTACGGACTTGGCTTCGACTACTATACCCACTTCACCTCGCCCATCCGCCGTTTCCCCGATACGATGGTGCACCGTCTGCTGACGCGCTATCAGGAAGGTGGGCGTTCGGCCAACAAGGACAAGTATGAGGAGTATTGCGAGCATTGCTCCGACATGGAACAGATCTCGCAGAATGCGGAGCGCGACTCTATCAAGTACAAGATGGTGGAGTTCATGGCCGACAAGGTGGGACAGGTGTTCGACGCCCACATCTCGGGCATTCAGAGCTACGGCCTCTACTGCGAGATTGACGAGAACCATTGCGAAGGACTCGTAGGCATGCACGACCTGGACGGCGACTACTATGAGTACGACGAGAAGAACTACCAGCTTGTGGGACGCCGCCACCACCGGCGTTACCAGCTGGGCGATGCCATCCGCATCCGCGTGGCACGTGCCAACATCGAAAAGCGCCAACTGGACTTCGTGCTGGCATAACACCTGCCTACTCAGTCCGAAAAAAACGTCCAATATGTTTGGCATATCAGTTTTTTATTCGTAACTTTGCAGTACAAATCCGAAAGCTATGGCTAAGAACAATGTTTGGCACGATGACTATTGGCTGCTGTTGATGCAGATTTACCTGAAGAAACCCACCGGCGTGAAGCCGCTCTACAGCCGCGACATGGTAG
>CALAVF010000163.1 GCA_937892315.1 uncultured Prevotellaceae bacterium
GGGGTGTGGATATGGGCACCCCCCATCCTCGCCATGCACAGCGTGCGAGAGACGGGTGCAGTCATCGACCATGAGTACTGCATCAAGGCATTCAAGCAATTCTATAAGAAATGAAGGAACCAACCAAAAACGCCACGCAAGGCTTCACAGCATTGCGTGGCGTTCGTTGTACAACAATCTGATGTCTTTTACTTAATCAATTTATCATATCATTAGAATTTCCCATTGTATGTGTTTTCTAACGACTGGAGCACTCTCCCAATCAGTTCGCTATTAGGAATGTAGGTGCAGTCCTGTTTCCAAATGAGAAGTTTCTCACGGACCGCATCAAAAGTGGCTTTGTTCATCTCACGAGATTCCCGAAGGTAACTTTCCATACGCTTGATGATTTTTGTTCTCTCCGGCACATAAGTCGTTCTTTTAAACTCGTTGTGATAGTCGTCTAAACGCTTCAGAACATCTTTGGCAACTGCCAGTTTGTCCGCATTATCCAACGTTCTCCAACAGTGCTCCAAGATGCCCTTGTGCATCTCAACCGTCGAATTGACACCCATGTCTTTAATCACCGCATACGCCACCGCCTTTTCGTTCTCCGTCGCATCATCGACATGAGAAGAGAGATAGTTGAGCATGTTCATCAAGAGTGCCATGTTTTCAGGCGTGTCAGGCTTCTGATAGTCATAGGAATCGCGGTAGAAGGTCATGCGGTCGATGAAATTGTCATTCGGGTAGGTGACGGAACCCACATACTCCACGTCGGTGGCAGACACCGTATTGGCCCTCACCAAATTGTTCCGTCCCTCAATCTCATAGAGCGTGCCAACACAGCCATACTGTGCGTCCATCTTCCATTCCACCGCCACCACCACACGGTAGTTGACCCGCTTCGACTTGCAACGCAGCACCAGCACGTTATAGGCTGTGTTTGAGCCAATCACAACGGGGGCATCCGTGTTGTTGTAACGCACAGAGGTCTTCTTATACTTCGCCTTTTCCTCCTCGGTGGCGTTCTCATCCAACCCCTTCATCTGCCCGTAGTAGGTCACATTCTGGTCGCGGCTATCCTTCTCAAACGCCTCTTGCAATGCCTTCATCTTGAAGGTCACGCCACTCCCCTTCCACACCTTAAACTCTGTCACGTTACACCACCACGACTGGGCAGCACTCTCGCCTTCCTGTCCCTGTTCGTGGGTCGTGTTCGTGATGGTCACTCCTTTCGAGTTCTTAAACTTCTCGAAAGCCTTGAGCACATTCTTCTGAGCCGACACATTCAGGCTCAATGCCACCGCCACCATCAGCGTGGCAAAACGGATGTTTCTTGTCTTCATATCGTTTATATTTCTATGTTATCCTTATTAGCAGCGAGGTATTCCTCATACTTTCTGTTCAACTTTTCCGTGGCGATTTCCAGTTCTATCTTCTCGTCGAATATCGCCTGTCGGAGTTGCCACATCCGGTAGTTCTTCTCCACCTGCGCCAGTTCCGCCTCTGTGACCTCGGGCATCTGCATCGGAGGCTCTTCCTCAATCATCTCCACCTTTTCTTCTTCTATGACAGGAGCAGACACCCGTTCTACGCTCTTGGGAGAGGCTTTTGGGATATATGCCACCGCCTCAACAGGAGCGGTTTCCGTCACTTCATGCAGTACCTCCTTCGGGGCAGGCACTACGACCACAGGGGTGTTCTGCACCAAAGCAGCCTCAGCCTCTTTCTCTCGCTGGAACTTCTGCTGTTCAACGTAGCCCGACACCGCCATAAAAGCGATGCAAGCCGCAGCCGCCCAACCCATCCAAAGACTGACGTTCCGACGGCGGCGATGAGCCAGCGTGTTCTCATACACCGCTTCGCTCAGCGTCAGGTCGCCCAGCATCTCAGCAATGGCTTGCCACTCTACAGGGGCATCGGGACGGTTGACCTCCAATGCCAGCCGACGCTCCTCATCGGGAGAGGTCTTCCCCTCCAGATACTTGTCAATCAAACTGTTGACCGCCTTCGTTGTCATAGTTCCTTCCTCCTTTTCATTTCGTTAAACAATTTTCGTCTCACCATTGCGATGATGCTCTGCACCGAGGCTTTCGGGATGCCTGTCCGCTGGGCGATTTCCTCCGTCGAGAGCCCTTCCTGTTGCCGCATCTCGAAGAGTTGGCGTTCTCGGGGTTGCAACTGCCGGATGGCTTCGTCCAGGGCACCTGCACTCTCTCTTTGCTCCATCTCCTCGTGTGGCGAGGGATGCAGCGAGGCACTCACCGCCTCCAACGCCTCTCCTCCTCTCACCACCTGCAAGTGCGTCCGTCTCGTCCAGTTCACACAACAATGTTTTGCCACCCTCACAGCCAGCGCCTCCACATTCCGACCCTCGTCCAGTTGCTCGCAATATCGCCACAACTGCACCAGTGCCTCCTGTGCCACGTCCTCCGCATCCTCTGCCGAACCGAAATATTCCCGTCCGACCTTGAGCATGAGAGGACGCAACCGTCCTGCCATCTGTTCAAACGCTTCTCTGTCCATGCCGTTTCTGTGGTGCTTTTACTCTCTATACGCTAAAAAGAACGAAAACTTAAGTAAGAAAAATGCATTTTTTCTTCTCCCCTCAAAAGACACCGAAATAACCTCTCAAGTGGTCTGAGTCACG
>CALAVF010000164.1 GCA_937892315.1 uncultured Prevotellaceae bacterium
CGCTTGAAAGGTGTGGCGGCATACGCTGCTCTGGTGCCGTCCATCTCTGGCAAGCGCTGGGACAAGCATCAAGCCGAGGGACTGCACGAGACGGAGAATCTGCTGGCACAGTATGCAAGGGTGTTCCATCTGGACTGTCTGCCCGACGAGGACGCCGCAAGGGTGTGCTTTGGGGCTGTGGTAGAGTGACATTTTTTTGAACATTGATTATTTTTTTCTCGGTTATGAAGATAAAGAAAGGATTTGTGCTGCGCGATGTGTGCGGCGAGAAAGTGATTGTTGGTGAGTCGGTGGAGACCATCAACTTTAGCCAACTGATTAGTTTGAACTCGACGGCTGCATGGCTGTGGTGTACTGCAGAAGAGCAGGGCGACTTCACAGTGGACAGCCTTGTGGATGCTCTCTGCAAGGAGTATGCAGTGGACCAGGAGAAGGCACACGCAGATGTGGCTCGTATCGTGGAGAAGTGGCTGGAGATCGGCGTTGTGACAGCCTAAGTGGTCGGGTTGTGACAGAATCAAAAATGAAAGCATGAAATACGTCCTTTGGGTGTGGCGAAACATGGCGGGCATACGTTGGAACACCGTCGTGCGTATCGCCATAGGCATTTCGCAAGTGTTGCTCGGTCTGCTGATGGTATGGCTGAGCAAACGCTTTATTGATGTGACCATCAGGACGGGCGACGACAGCGACATCGTGAAGATGGTGCTGATGTTGGTCGCAACGGTGCTGGGCGGCATCCTGCTGCGCCAGGTCTATTATTACATGTCAACGGCGGCGAACACTCGACAGACGAATGCCATCCGCCTGCGCATCTTCAGCAACCTCTTCCGCCGGCAGATGTACGAAGAGAAGTTGCATTCGGGCGACATCACTTCGAGGCTGGAGAAAGACCTTGATGCCATTGCCGATGTGACGACGTCGTCGTTCCCTCAGTTTGTGATTATGACTTTCCAGATGCTGGGCGCGTTCTTCCTGATGAAATCGATGGACGCACGTCTGGCATGGGCTTTGTTGTTGCTCACGCCGTTGTTCTTGGTGTTTGGCAAGGTCTTGGCACATAAACTAAAGAATATGACGATGGACATCCGCCAGCAGGAGAGCCTGATTCAGATGCTGGTGCAGGAGGGCATGGAGCACAACGAGGTGTTGCGTTCGCTGGAGAGCGAAGACTGGGTGACGGACCGTCTGGACGAGATGCAACGCAGCCTGAAAGGAAAAGTGCTGAAACGCACACGCTTTACGGCGATGACCCGCATCTTGTTGGCGTCGAGTTTCAGTTTGGGCTATCTATTGGCATTCATCTGGGGCGGTCTGCAGTTGCGTGACGGCGTCATCACGTTCGGTGTGATGACTTCTTTCTTGCAGTTGGTCAGCCAGTTGCAGCACCCGATTCTGAATCTCCTCAACATGATTCCGCAGTTCATCCACGCATCAGCCAGCATCACCCGTCTGCAGGAATTGGAAGATGCTGGCAAGGAGGCGTTGGCAAACCGCTCGACGGAGATGCTGGATGGGCAGGTCGGCGTGAAGGTGACAGGGCTGCACTTCAGTTATGCCACTGGCGACCGCCTGATTTTCAATAACTTCTCTCAAGACTTCCGTCCTGGCAGCAAGACGGCACTCATGGGGCAGACGGGGGCAGGAAAAACGACCCTCTTCCGTCTGATGTTGGGCTTGGCAGAGCCGGAGCGTGGCTGCGTGGAGGTCTATAATCAAAAAAAGAGCGTTGGCGTTTCTGCCAACACTCGTTCCAACTTTGTTTTCGTTCCGCAAGGCAACACGCTCATGAGCGGAACGGTGCGTTATAACTTGCTGCTTGCCAATCCGATGGCAACCGACGAAGAACTGACGAAGGTGCTGCACACGGCGATGGCAGACTTCGTGTTCGACCAGCCCAACGGTCTGGACACCGAACTGGGCGAACGAGGCATCGGCCTGAGCGAAGGGCAAGCCCAGCGTATCGCCATTGCCCGAGGTCTTTTGCGTCCTGGCAGCGTCTTGTTGCTGGACGAAATCAGTTCTTCGCTCGACGGACAGACCGAACGTCAGTTGTTTGAACATCTGTTCAGAGACTATCCCGACAAGACCATGATTTTCATCACCCACCGCACCGAAGTGTGCAAACTGTGCGATGAGGTCATCAGCCTTACTCCATCTACTTAATTGTTTCCAGCCACGCACTCAGGTCAGCCCACATCTCGTTGTGGTACTTGAAGTTCGTGCGGTTGCCCCATCCGTGTCCACCCGAAGGGTAGATGTGGAGGGAAGACTTCACGCCGTGATTGCGAAGGGCAAGGTAGTAGTTGATGCTGTTCTGCGGCACCACCAGCCCGTCGTCGTCGCTCAGCAGCATGATGGCAGGAGGTGTCTTCGTGGTCACCTGCTTCTCGTTGCTGTAGAGGTTCACCAACTCCTGTGCGGCGTGTTCGCCGATGAGCCCGTGGCGGCTGCCCTTGTGGGTGTATTGATAGTCGAAAGTCCCGAAAATGCCGATAAAATCGAAAGAAAATCCTTGGATGAAGTTAATTATAATATAGCAATACCGACAGAAATTCCATCCGAAATAATCGTCCAAAGACCTGACTATATGAAAGCTGAATTGATGGTAGAAAAAGCAGGTTTGGATGTC
>CALAVF010000165.1 GCA_937892315.1 uncultured Prevotellaceae bacterium
GATTGGTTTTGAACGCTTGGTTATAAATGCCGGAGTTTAAGCGCTTGATTCCAGGTGTCGGATTTAATGCTGGATTCCGGCCCGCGTAAGGGCGCGGTGATCACCGGGTTCCTGCGGAAAAAACAGATCAGGATCCCGTGCAGAATTCGCGGACGCATCTTTCGTAGGATGCAAGCGGGTCCGGCGATGCGGTAATGGGCCGTCCCACGACGATATAGTCGGAGCCGGCTTTTTTTGCGTTTTCCGGCGTCATAATGCGCTTCTGGTCTGCGGCCTCATTTTCCGGGAAGCGGATCCCGGGGGTGATGGTCAGAAAGTCCTCGCAAGAGGATAGCCCCATGCCCGCACCGACTGCAACCAGTCCGCAGAGTGTTATATTCTTGATGATATTTTTCATTTTCTTCTTGATGTTTTAGAATCCGAGGTTAGCACTGATTGTGAATGACTTCGAACGTGGAGTTTTCGATTTGTCGTAGCAGACACCCCATGCACCGTAAGAAACCTCTGGGTCGATACCTGTGTACTTGGTCAGGCAGAAGAGGTTCTGGGCTGAAATGTTGAGACGGAAACTCTGGATGCCGAGGTCTTTGCACAACTTGTTAGGGAACGAGTAGCCCAACTGCATATATTGCAGACGGAGGAAGTCGCCTTTCTCCACATAGCGATCGTTGGCGAGGGCATTGTAGGAAGCACCGATGTTGGCGTTCATAGCACGAGGAATCTCGGTGATGTCACCATTCTTGCGCCAGCGCCAAGCCACGGCCTGCGACTGGTTGATGTTGCTACGCATTGACTCGTTGTTCTGGCGGGCAAGGTTGACAATCTTGTTGCCCATACGATAGTTGAATGAGAGTTTCAACGACCATTGCCCGTAGTTGAAGTTGAGACCGAAACCACCGTTTACCTTTGGGTTGGAGTTACCCAGATAGACGATGTCGAGTTCGTTGATTTGACCGTCGTGGTTGATGTCTTCGTAGATGACATCGCCACCCTTAAACTCGTAGTTCTTGCCACCATAGTTGAAGTACATGTGAAGTGGATTGCCCTTGGCGTCGTAGAGGATTTCACCAGCGGCATCGCGTGCCACAGGCACCGTGGCGTTCTCGCCTCGTGCGGCAGCAGCGGCGGCAGTGTTGTCGCCGTAGGTCTGTGCTGAAAGGTCTGTGTAGCCGTTGTGGTCGTAGTCATAACGATAGACACCCTTGTAGCGGAAACCGTAGATGGAACCGACGGCGTTGCCGATTTGGATACGCTGGAGGTAGCCTGAGTTGCCGTTCACGTT
This sequence comes from uncultured Prevotellaceae bacterium, assembly GCA_937892315.1. The sequence continues at coordinate 1,283 of CALAVF010000165.1, forward strand.
GTTGTAGGAATATTCACCGTTCATGCTATTCAGAACGGTGATGTCCATGTCGGTGATGGTGTTCACGTTCTGAGCGATGTTGAAGTTGAGAGACATGGAGAATTTGCCAGCCTTAACAATCTTGCCAGTGTTCAAGTAGAGTTCCCAACCACGGTTACGCAAGCCGCCCACGTTCTTCCAACTGAGAGAGCCGAATCCTGTTGAACCTGGGATGCCGACACCTTGCATGAGGAGGTCTTTGGTCTGCTTGTTATAATAGTTGAAGTCGAACTGTAGCAAATCGTTGAAGAGGTTCAAGTTGGCACCAAGGTTCCAAGATGAAGTGGTCTCCCATTTGAGGTCTGTCAGACGAAGGTTGTCTGGCGAGATGGCTGCTTGAGTCTTGTTGCCAGAACCATACACACCATAACTGCTGTAACTGTTGTACATCAGATATTCGTTGCCAGGCTGGCGACCCACCCTACCCCAACCAGGACGGAAAGAGAGGAGAGAAACGACATTGTCGATGTGCAGTTTCTCGAAGAAAGGCTCCTGGTTGATGTTCCAGCGGGCGGAGATGCCGGGGAATGTACCCCACTTACGGCCTGCGCCGAACTTGGTAGAACCGTCGCGGCGAAGCGTTGCGTCGAAGGAGTAGCGACCGTCGAAGAAAGCGACGTGGGCACTACCCAAGAATGCTGCGTTACGCCACTGGCTGGTGCCAGAAGTGGAGGAGGTGAGGTAGGCATCAGCAATGGAAGAGTCAAGACCTGTAGGCAGGCCGTTGTGTGCGATGTACTGGCTGGTACCGTTACCTGTAGTAAACTCAAACTGTCCCATGGCACTCACTGTTACCCAGTCCACGTTGAAGTGGGGGATGAAGATGAGTTTTTCACGATTGGTCAGAGCGAGTGACTTGTATTCATTGTTGGTCGTTGCATTCACACCTGCCGACCATGCGTCTGTGGTGAGCGTAGAGGGGTAGTAGGTGTTGTCCGACTCATTGAAGATGTCCATGTACACCTCGGCATTCAGGTTCAACTGGGTCTGGTCAGCATCCTTGCCCAGCAGTTTGTATTGGAGGTTGAACTGTGGGTTGATACGGTAGGTGGACTGGTTGTTGAACGCCTTGTGGGCGATGGCGACAGGGTTGCCGATGCCCTTCATGTCGGAGAGGTAGTAGGACGAGTAGTAGTTGTTGCCACCAGCGTAGTTGGTTGGGTTGGTGGGCAGCATCTTGTAGAAGTCGCCGGTCAACTCGCCGTTCTGGTCGTACTCGTAGATGGACATATTTGGCATTGCGTTGTATGCCTTGTTGAGGATGGTTGTAGTAGAATTTCCATCCCAGTTGCGGTGGTTGTCTGTGTAAGCCAACGCAAAGTTGGTCGAGAAGGTGATGCGGTCAGACACGTCGTAGTCGAGCACCAGGCGAGTTGTGAACTGGTCGAGGGTCTGCTTGATAATGGTACCTGTGGCGTGATTGTAGTTGCCCGAGATACGGAAACGGGCCTTTTCTCCACCACCAGAAAGGGTAATTCCATAGTCGTGCTTCTGACCAAACTGCTTCACTGCATCCACCCAGTCGGTATTGCGGTTGAAGTTGTAATACTGAATAGGATATGACTGGTCGTAGTTCAATTCAACCATGTCGGCAGTGGCAGTATTCTGCTTGGGGTTGAAGTAGGCTTCCTTGAGCATCATGGTGTAGCCGTCACCGTCGAGCATGTTCAGGCCTGCTGGCATCCAAGAGCCGGTGAACTTGTAGGAGAAGTTAATTTTTGTCTTACCCTTCACACCTCGACGAGTAGTGATTTCGATGACACCGTTGGCACCTCTGGAACCCCAGATGGCAGTGGCAGCGGCATCCTTCAGCACTTTGATGTCTTGGATGTCCTCAGTGTTGACAGAGAGGAGGGTTGCAAACTGTTCCTCGTTGTCGAGGTCCTCGAAGTTCACTTCTGACACGTCGTCTGGCAGGTCGAAGATATTGCCGTTCACCACGATGAGTGGTTCGGCAGAACCGTTAATGGTGCTCACACCACGCATACGCATGGAAGTACCGGCACCCAGGTTACCAGAGTTGGCGATGATGTCGAGACCGGCAATCTTACCTTGCAGGGCTTCGTCTGCAGAGGTGAAG
>CALAVF010000166.1 GCA_937892315.1 uncultured Prevotellaceae bacterium
CGATTGAGTACCTGGGCAGGGTGCGAGGGTGCGAGGACGCGATCGGCGAGTTGGATTTTCTTCTCCGCGCGGAAAAGAAAATCCAACTCACGCAGACCTTCTCCCTGCCCCTCTTCGCCATTCTGACGGTCAATCCCCACACAGAGAAGGTGTACATCACGGCAGGCATTTCGTTCTGAAAGGTGCACGCTCCCCGTCACCTGCAAGAAGGCTCTGGTTCGTTCCATGCGAGCCAGAGCCTTCTATTGTCGTGTCGGCAGTCCGAAGCGTTATTCCCGTCCTCCACCCAGAGCGGTGTAGAGGTCGATGACAGATTGAATCTCGGCGAAGCGGTTGGCAACCAGTCCGAGTTGTGCCCCAAGGAGCGACTGCTGAGCGGTGAGCACTTCAAGGTAGGTGGTGTTGCCGTGCTGCATGGTCAGTTGGGTGGCTCGATAGGCTTTCTGGAGGGCATCGACCTGCTGTTGGTAGAGGTCGATGTTTTGCCGAGCCTTTTGGCAGGCATCCAGTTGGTTGTTCACTTCTGTGCCGACTTCGAGGAGTTTGTGCTCGAAGTTCATCGAGGCAATTTCCAGTTCATCCTTGGCGGCAATCTTTTGTGCTCGAAGTCCACCTTTGGCAAAGATGGGTTGGACGAGTGAGCCGACCAACTGGGCGATGGTGAAGGCAGGGTTGATGATGGCTGAACCTGTCGTGTTCGTCCATCCGAAGGTGCCTGTCAGGTTGAGTTGAGGGAAGAAGGCACTCGTGGCTGCCTTGTCGGCATAGCAGGCGGCACGTAGTTGGTTCTCGGCGGCTCGCACATCGGGACGATTGTGGAGCAGTTGGCAAGGAATGCCCACGTTGAGCACAGCGGGTGCATGGAAACTGTCGAGTGCTGGATGGAGCGATGTGCGGCTGCCGGCAGGTTCGTTGAGCAAGAGGGACAGAGCGTTGCACACCTCGTTGCGGCTCTGTTGCAGCGAGAGCACCTGCGACTGCACCCCATACCATGCGGCTTCCATCTGACTCACAGCGGCTTGATTCGCCATGCCTGCGTTCATCAGGGCTTTCATCGTCTTGACCGACTGCTGCCATGTCTGCTCCGTCTCTTGAGCGATGCGGATTTGTTCGTCGAGCATGGCAAGGGTGTAATAGACATTTGCCACGCCGCCAATCAATCCTGTCTTCACGGCTTGTTCCACGTTGATGAGCATGTCACGAGTGGCTTTCTGCTCCATGTGTTGGTTGCGAAGTTGCCCAAAAATATCTACTTGCCATTGGGCGGTGAGAGGCAGGGTGTAAACCTTGCCTGTTGTGGCACCATCCAAGCCGTACTTCGTCAAGACACCATTAGGTGTGAAGGCAAGGCTGGGCAGATAACTCAGTTTGGCAGCCGTGAGTCCTGCATTGGCTTCGTCGATGTGGAGATGGGCGGTACGCATATCCACGTTGTGGGCAAGGCAGGTGTCAATGAGGGTTTGCAGTTGTGGGTCAGTGAAGAGGTCACGCCACTGCACATTGCCCAAGTAGGAGGCACTGTCGCCCAATTCTACACTCCCGTACAGGTCGGGATGCACATCGCTGTCCGTCTTTGCTTGATAGGAGGAGTAGATGCCGCAACTGCTCAACAGGGAGCAGAGAGCGGCTATGATGAAAAGATGTTGTTTCATTCTTCTTGATTTTTAGAATTAAACGCAGACATTTCGGCGAGCACCTGCTCTTTCTTTTCCTGCATGGCGGCATCGGCGATGAGGGGTTGAGGCTTTCGGAACTTCTCCTGAATCGTCTCGAACACGATGAAGAGCACTGGCACGACGAACAGCAGGGCGATGGTGCCGATAAAAGAACCTCCCACCACACCAATGCCAAGCGAAGAGTTACCATTCGCACCTGCACCTGTGGCAAACATCAACGGAATCATACCGAAAATGAGTGTGAGCACCGTCATGAGGATAGGACGCAAACGGTCTTGTGCGGCAACGAAGGCGGCATCTTGGATACTCATGCCCTTACGACGACGGTCGAGGGCAAACTCGGTGATGAGGATGGCGGTCTTGGAGAGCAAGCCGATGAGCATGATGACACCTGTCTGGAGGTAGATGTTGTTCTCCAAACCGAAGAAACGGGCGAACAGGAATGAACCCATCAAGCCGAACGGTACGGAGAGGATGACAGCCAATGGCACAAACCACGACTCGTAGAGGCAACTGAGAATCAGGTAAATCAGGAACACGGCAACGGCATAGATGAACACCGTCATGTTGCTGTCTGCCGACTTCGCTTCCTCGCGTGACATGCCGCCGTACTCGTAGGAATACCCCTGTGGCAACACCTGTGCCGCCACTTCGGCAATCGCCTTTTGTGCTTCACCCGTCGAATAACCCTCGGCAGGCGTGACGTTGGCTTGGATGCTCGAATAGAGGTTGAAACGGGTCGAAACCTCTGCACCCTGCGAAGGCACGAGTTTGGCAAACTGACTCACAGGTGCCATTGCTGCCCCCGAATGCACAAACATATTGTCCAAGGCGTGTTCGTCCAGACGATACTCGGGTGCTGCCTGAATCATCACACGATACACCTTGCCGAACTGGTTGTAGTTGCTGATGTAAGCACCACCGCAATACGCACCAATCACGTCCAGAACCGATTGTGGCGAAATGCCCGCACGCTTACATTCTGCAGCATCCACATCCACATTGTACTGAGGGAAATTCATGGCAAACGAAGTGTATGCCACGGCAATTTCAGGACGTTGGTTCAAGGCTCCGAGGAACTGCATCGTCAGGGCATACAGGTCGCTGCGTTCGCCACCCTTGCGGTCTTGCAGATAGAGTTCAATCGCATTACCCGTACCGTAACCCGGAATCATGGCAGGTTGGAAACAGAAGATGTCAGCCTCCTTGATTTGGCTGAACTCACCCATTAATCGTGCCATCACAGCATCGGCGGTGTGCTCCTTGCCAGGTCGTTCGTCCCAATGCTTCAGACGCACAATCGCCATACCGTAGGATGTTCCTTCGCCCGAAATCAAGCCATATCCAGCCACGGTGGATTGACGTTCCACCTCGGGTTGTTTGGCAATGATTTCGCGAATCTGCGTCATCACCTTGTCGGTCGATGCACGGGTGGAACCTGGTGCAGTGCCCACATTCACCATGATGGTGCCTTGGTCTTCCTGTGGCACGAGCGAGGTCTTGGTGGTGGTCATCAGATACACCAACAGCACGGCAGTTGCTACAATGGCAATCCATGCCACGGCAGGTCGGCGGAAGATGGCTTTGATGAATCGCTTGTATTGGTTCATCGTGGCATTGAACGATGCTTGATATGCCACTTTTGTCCAGTAATTGATGTTCCGCTTTTCATACTGTTCGCGGAGGGAGTCACTGTTGCCCACATACTTTGTCGGTCGCATCAGTACGGCACAAAGGGCAGGGCAGAGGGTCAGGGAGTTGACCAGCGAAAGTCCCACGGCTGTTGCCATTGTGATGCCGAATTGGGTGTAGAACTCACCAGATGTACCGCCCATGAAGCAGACAGGAATGAACACCGCCATGAAGACGAGCGTACAAGTGATAATCGCCATCGTCACATCCGACATGGCATCCTTGGTGGCGAGGTAACTGCTTTTATAGCCGCTGTCGAATTTCGACTGCACAGCCTCCACCACCACGATGGAGTTATCGACCACCGTACCAATGGCAAGCACCAGTGCGAAGAGCGACAAGAGGTTGATAGAAAATCCTGCCATCTGCATACAGGCGAATGTGCCGACCAGTGAGCAGATGATGGAGATGGACGGAATGAGCGTTGCCTTCAGGTCTTGCAGGAAGAAATAAACGACCAGCACCACGAGCACCATGGCGATGATGAGTGTCCACACCACATTCTCGATAGAGGCGAAGAGGAAGTCGTTGGTGGTCATCATCGTGGCAAACTCCACGCCTTCTGGCAGTTCGTCCTTCATCTCCTCCTTCAGCTTGTCGATGTTGGCGTTTACCTCGG
>CALAVF010000167.1 GCA_937892315.1 uncultured Prevotellaceae bacterium
TCTTTGCCGCGGATGCCGTGTCCGGCGCTGCCGCCGGCCGTCACCTTGATGGCGGCAGGGAAGTTACCCGATTCGCCAATGGCAAGAATCATGCGGCAGGCAATGAACAGCCACACGCTCATGGTCAATCCGAACAATCCCATTTGTGCTGTCTTGTCGATGGCACGCAGTGCCTCGATGCTGTCCACTCCATTGAACCAGCAGGTTGCGATGCCGCACCCTGCATGGAGGCAGGCACCAATGCTCCAGATGACGATTGCCCAGATGTAGCCCTTCTTCGTTCCCATCTTGTCAATGAACTTTCCGGCAAAGAGGGAGATGAAGGCATAGAACAGAGAGAAGAAGGCGGTGATGGTGCCATAATCGTCGTTGTCCCAGTGGAATTCTTTTGCAATGTAGTTGGTGTTGAGAAGCGACAGCACTTGGCGGTCCATGTAGTTGACCGCTGTGGCGAGGAAAAGCATTCCGCAAATCACCCAACGGTAGTTAGTCATTTTGTTTGTTGTTGTCATTTTATGATTCGTTTGATTGATTTCAGATAAGCGGGTCGGTTAAGGAAGGGTGATTTCTACACCAGCCCCTCGGCAATCGGCTCCCATTGGTGGGTTCTCTTTCAGAATCTTGATGCGGACGGAGATTGCGGCAGGGTATTCGTCAAGGATGGCTCGGCTGATGCGACCTGCCACATGCTCCACAAGGCGTGACGGTGTAGCCATCTCTCGCTTGATGGTCTCGAAGATGGCTGCATAACTGATGGTGCCTTTGAGTTTGTCGGTTTCCATTGCGACGGAGAAATCGGTGGTTACCTCGGCGTCGATGGTGAAATAGGCTCCAATCTTCCGCTCCTGCTCCAGCGCACCGTGGTATGCGTAGATACGAAGTCCCTCAATGATAATTTTATTCTGCATGGCAAGTCTCGGTACCAGAATCCTATTCGGCGTTGCGGTTGTCGTCTCTGACAAAAGCCTCTTCTGCCATGTCTTCTTCGCCTGTCACATACTTCTTTAGAGCACGGGCGACACCCACAGCCCATGTGTTGATGTTTTCGTTCTCAAGTTGCAGAGAACTAACCAGTTTGATAACATGAGTTAAAGGCATTCTGTAACGCAGTACACCGCTGATGAGTTTGGCGTAGTTCCAGTATTCTTTGTTGAAACGCTCAGACAATCCTTCGATGGTTGTCTTGTAGCCGCGTCGGTTGACAAAGGTGAAGTCATATCGCTTGCTGCCGTCGGGTTCTACATTCTTAATAATGTGTCCCTTCGTGACGGTCTTGGGTAGAGCGATGCCATCTTCGTCGTCGAGCACACCCGTAAAGATTTCGTAAGGGTAGCCGTCCAGCAATCCCACAAAGGCAACCCATTTTTCTTTTTTGTTCTGGAACTTCACCACGTCACACTCCAGGCTGACGGGACGCTTCTCGGTAATTTCAAATTGTGGGCGATAGGTATAAATCTCATTGTCGAGCAATGCCAACAATTCTTCTCGTTCTTCGTTCTCTTCGCCTTCGTATTCCGATGGTGTAAGTGCTTTTTCCAGTTTTTCTACTCCAAACTCAGTCAGTGTGTTCAGAATGGTCGTTGATAATGCTTGTACGGGTGACATGTCAAGTGTTTTGGTGATGTAAAAGTGTTAAGTAAAGACAAAATTACAAGCATTTTTCGAAATGACAAAATAAATGTGAAAAGAAATGGCTAACTTTGGTGTGAATTTGTAAATTGTAATCGTAAATCGTCAAAATGTAAATTATTATGACATCAATTATCAACAGACGTACTATCCGGAAGTATAAGAAGGATGACATCCCGACGGAACAGTTGGAAGCGTTGCTTTTTCAGGCTTCACGTGCAGCGACAATGGGGAATATGCAACTCTATAGTGTTGTGGTGACTCGCTCTGAAGAAATGAAAGAGAAACTCTCCCCGCTTCATTTTGGGCAGCCGATGGTAAAGGGGGCTCCTGTGGTGCTGACTTTTTGTGCCGACTTCAATCGTTTCACGAAATGGTGTGAACATCGTAACGCCGATGCGGGTTACGACAATTTCCTGTCGTTTGTCAATGCTGTGAGTGACACCTTGCTGTATGTTCAGGCGTTTTGCACTTTGGCAGAAGAGGCGGGATTTGGCACCTGCTATCTTGGCACGACGCTCTACAA
>CALAVF010000168.1 GCA_937892315.1 uncultured Prevotellaceae bacterium
GTTCACGTTCACGGCACGGGTGGATGCCTCAGCCACAGCGTCGCTGCCGGCTGACGATGTTTCGTCCACGAAGGAAACAGAACCGCCATCCAGTGTACGCAGGGCAACGCCGCCGTTGCTCACGACGATGTTTTCTGCACCCTCCTGCATGTCGAAAGTGAGGGTCTCGGTGCCGTTGATGGAGAAGAACTGCCCCACCAGCGTGTAAGTGCCGTTGCTGACGGTATATACATTGACGTCGGTAGGCTCGGAGGTGGTCACCGTCACCGTACCTCGTGTGGCGAGATTCCAGTCCTGCTCGGGATCGATGTCGCCAAATTGGTTCTCGAAGCCCTTGATGAACTTGAGTTGACCTTCGGAGTAGCCGTTCTCGTAGTCGCTGCACCCCGTGAGGGTGAACGCCGTGAGGGCTGCGGTGATGATGAGTGGTAGAATCAGATTTGCTTTCATTTTGTCAAATGTATTTGGGTCTGTCAATGCTTGAGTCGCCTGCGTGTGGCTCGCCAGCGTGTTGCTCAGTTGCCTGTTTTTAGTTGTTCTTGATAGTTTTTAACGGGGAGTTTTGACACTTTCCCACTTGATAGATGATGCAAATTTACAATTTGCCGTGTATTCTCCAAAACATTTTCGGACTTTTTTCAACATTTTCGGTGAAAAATGTTGCCTTCGGATACAAAAAGAGCCGTTTTCCTCCTTTTTTGAGCATGGTTCATGTGCATCAGGGGGAGACATGGGGAGGGGGGAACGAACGAGGGAGGCAGCCCATTGGGTTGCCTCCCTCGTTTTGTATATGGTGCCGGATTATGCCAGCAACTCCATCAGTCGGTCAAAAAGTTGCACCGACAAGGAATAATATTCGTCGATGTCTGTCTTTGTCGCCTTGAAAAAACAATCGTAATCAGCCCTCGACCTCAGCGACTCCAACTGCGAATACAGGCGTCCCTGGTCGGCGGAGACCAAGCCTGTCTTCACATAGTGCTGTCCGAACTTTGTTTTCGCCCCGTCGTGCGAGCCGACGGATATGCCGTCTCTGACGAGCAGGGCTGTCACGGCATGGAACAGCATGTAATATAATCGGTTGGCTGCCATGCTCCATTTTTCTTTCTCGATAGCAGCATCTGCCTCCGAAAGTGTTTCCAGGGCTTTCTCTCTGTAGAGCGCGACCAGATTCTGCCGTTCGTCGTCTTTCAGCGTCATAGAATCAGGATTTTGTCGTGTTCGACGTTCTTGTAGTAGGGGGTGAAGTGGCGCTGTGCCCATTCTTGGTGGGTATAGACCTGGGGGCTGACGGCGGCATCGTAGTCCCACCCCATCACTTCGAAGGGGTACGCCACCTGTGCGAAGTCGGTGGAGTCGGCGTGGGGCTTGTCGGGCAGGGTGAGCAGCATCCGTGTGCGCTGGCGGCCCGTGACCTTGGCGGCCGGATCCTTCAGACA
>CALAVF010000169.1 GCA_937892315.1 uncultured Prevotellaceae bacterium
GTTGGCGAAGTCGTTGCTGATGCGGGGAGCCACAAATGAGTTGTAGGCAAGCGGTGCCTGACTCTCAATGGATGCACCGACATAGACGTTCGATGTAGCAATCTGCTGAGAGAGGATGACTTTCCCACCACCGCCAAGGAACTGAGCCACACCGCTCTTGCCTTTGGAGTGTTCGGCGGCACGTCCGTTTCTCATCAAGCCTTCACGCTCCATGAAGGTGCCTTCGATGTCGCCACCGTAAGACACCGTGAAGTCGCCATATTTCCAAGTGTTGGTGGCGAATGCCTTGAGTTTGTTCACATAAACATTATAATTATAGCCGAACTTGTCGCCTTCCTTGATGCTGGCACCACGCAGTTTGCCGTTCTCGTAGTGGAGGTTGTCGAGGTCGTTGAAATATTCGTTGGACGTAGAGCCATACTTGTTGAGCGAATAGTTGTCTTCGTCGTGAAAGGCTGTAGCACCCAACAGGTCTGCCATGGTCTTGTAGTGCATACCCTTGGTTGAGTTCACATTGACACCGAAGATGTATTTGCCGTGTATGTTGAACTTGCCGTCGAGGATGCTGGAGAAGTTGAATGCCAACTGATTGTTGTGACGCTTCTCCTGATAGTAGAGAGCATCCTTGCCTGTCTCGTTGTTTGCCTCATTCTGTGCGTAGAGTTGATCCCACTTCACCTGACGGTTAGCCTTTGATTCTGTCCAGTAGTCGTAAAGATTCTGCCAAGTATCCAACACGCCAGGGTTCTCGCTGAGCCACTCTGGGTTGTTGTAGTTCTCGTTATAGACATTGAACACCGAAGATGGCAGGTTCTTGTAGTAGTCAGGACGAGGATTGTAGGCATTGTTGTAGGACAGGGCAGTTGATGCGTAGTTCATCCACGTGAGTGCTGCCGTCGTGGTGAGTTTCGTCTTGTCGTTGATGTTCCAGTCCCAAGTGAAGAGGGCAGAAGGGGAGAACTCTGTGACGACGCGTGAATTGCGGCGATGTCCGTTCTGGTATCCCCAGTAGGGGTTGTAATAGTGAGAGTTTGCCAAGTGGTAAGCCTCTTCGGTGGACGCACCTTGCTGACCACGCTCCGTGGGGGCACCCCAGATGTTGAGCGAAATGGCATGGCTGTCGCCCAGTCGTTTCTCGGCTCCGAGCATGAAGGAGAAACTGTTGTAGAACGTACCCTCAATGTTGCCTCGGTCTGCGTAGCGATAGGCGACACTTCCCATGAAAGCCCATCCGCTCGGAAGCAGTCCCGTGGCGTAAGTATATCCCAGGCGGGCATAGTAGTTGCGGTTGGTCAGCGAGAAGATGGCTTTGCTGCCAGGGGCATAGTGGCTTGCTCGCAGGTCAGTGTTGGTGGCACCTCCGAGCGGTGAATACGAGAAGTTGTTGTCGTCATAGAGCGATACGCCTTCCTTGTTGCGAGTGGCGTCGTTGAGACCGCCGGTGATGCCAGAGAAACTGAATCTGCCGTTTTCCACATTGTTCAGTTTGACGCCGTTGAAGTAGTTGCCCACATACGCATTGTCGAGCGCACGATACTTGAAGCGCATCGCACTCCATGTGTATCCTACTTCGTTCAGGTAGGGGTCTTTCTTGCTTGACACCAATGTGACAGTATTGGCGGCTTCGGCATCTTCGTCAATCTGACCTTCGGTGAGCGAGAAGTCAAAATCATCTCCTGTGCTCAGCGTGTCAGTCTTGACTTCCTGCGCCATCGCACCTGCCGAGATGCAAAGGGCAGCAGCCATAAGTTTTACACCTTTACTCATAGTTGTGTGTGAAGTTGTTTTTATTTTTTGTTATTTAGTATTCGTTACAAATCTACTACTTTTTTTAACGATTCCCATGACATTTTCAAGAAAAAATAGTTTTTCTGGCAAAAACTTGCTGTCCAACTCGTTTTTTTTTATGATATTTGCAAGAACTAAAAACAAAAAAGACAGACAACCATGAGAAAAACGATCCTTACCGCAGTAGCAGTGTTGATGGCACTTGTGCTGATGACCGCATCACGTCCAGAGGGCGATTCCCGCACCGTTTATGCTGGCATTGCCTTCTATAATCTCGAAAACCTTTTCGACACCATCGACGACCCCACAAAGAACGACGAAGACTTCACGCCGAATGGCTCCTACTATTGGGGCACCATGCAGTACACACACAAACTGCACAACCTGTCGGCTGTGCTCTCTCGGCTGTGTACCGACCGTGTCAGAGGTGGTGCCGCATTCATCGGATTGGCAGAGGTGGAGAATGCCACCGTGCTGGAAGACCTGTGCAATGAACCCGAACTGAAAGAGAAGGGACTGCAGTTTATCCACTACGAGGGCGAAGACGGAAGAGGTATTGATGTGGCAGCACTCTATAACCCCAAAATGTTCAAGCCCAAGCACAGCGAACTGATTCCTGCAACGGGTTATCGGGCATTGAGCGGCGGATATGCCACACGTGGCGTCTTGCACATCGAAGGCAACATGCTGGGCGAGAATTTCCACTTCCTGGTCAATCACTGGCCAAGCCGCAGGTCGGAAAGTTCTGCCCGTGAATTTCTGGGACGCATCGTGCGTCAGATTGTTGACTCTATCCAGCAGGTGGAGCCCGATGCCCGCATCGTCATCATGGGCGACTTGAACGACGACCCCGACAACAAGTCCATCACAAAGGCACTGGGGGCGAAACTGAACAAAAAGAAGATTTCCTCGCCTCAAGACCTCTATGACCCGTGGTACAAAATCCTCCGCAAGAAGGGGCAGGGCACTCTGATGTATGATGGAATGTGGAATCTCTTCGACCAGATTATCTTCACCGCCAACATTTTCAACGGGAACCGTTCGTCCTTCACCTTCTTCAAGAACGAAATTTTCCGTCCCGAATGGATTACCAATACCTCCGGAAAATTGAAGGGTGCCCCCAAACGCACCACCGAATCCGGTGTTTGGAAAGATGGCTACAGCGACCACTTCCCCACACAGATTTATTTGGTGAAGGAGATAACAAAGCCTTGATGCAATCGCATCAAGGCTTTGTTTGCAGTATTACCAAAGAAAATCGTCTAAGATTTGCTCGGTTGGGTCATCAATTCGTTCCTTACTGTCGAACACATCGGTGTCGGTGCCCTGACTTACAACACATATTGATGTTGGTGGCATCTCTATCACCTGCATCTCTGGAGCAACATATTTCTTTTTTTCCATTGTTTCCATTGTTTTGATTATTGAATGTAAACTTTGCGAACCTCGCCATTCTTAAACTTCACGATGTTCACCCCTTTGACAAGAGCGTTCAATCTTGTGCCGTTCAGCGAGTAATATCCCTCCACATCTTCAACCATATTGATGACATGGGCGATGCCTGTTGCATCCTCTTCATCCTCGTCAGTGATGACGAAACGCAACTTGGAGTAATCTGCATTGCCATCTCGTGAAGTCAATGTGATGTACCAACGATAGGCACCAAGAGTAGCACTTGCACTGGCATTCCAGCATATCTGACCGCCGCTCATGCCAAGGAACTCGTGTGCTGCGGTCGCATTTTTGGTGTCATACGTGCCATAGAAGTTATATGTATTCTTGGCAGTACTCATATCCAGACGGCTGCCATCAGCCTTGGCAAGCAGTTGCTTGCTGGTAGGCGTGAAGGTCATCGTTTCAGCGGCAGTCGGAACGATGAGGTATGGGCGATTGCCTTTCAGGGTGGCGCCTGATGTCAGTTGTGTTACATAGAGATATACGGCATTTTCATCTGCCACAACACCTTCTTCTCCTGCTGCGGCAATAAAACTGATACGATAGAATGTAGCACCCTCACTTCCCGTGATGGTGTAGTCGAACGGAACGAACCATGCCTGGTATTTGTCCGTCTGGCTATCGCTGAATGTACGGTTGTAAGTGATGCTGTTGACAGTTTTGTTGGCATCAATCTGGTAAACAGAAGTGCCGTCGGTCAATGTAACATCAGAAGATTCAGAAAGACCTGCAGAGATGATGAATTCACTGAAATGGGCTGTAGTGATAGTCACCATTCCTGAACTAACTGTGCCAGTCAGCGTCTCATCGCTGTATCCTTCGCTTTTATGCAAAACATCGACACTTCCATCTGCAAGACCAAGTTCGGACACGTCCAAAGTGAAAGTAAATGATGATCCAGATTGCAAGTTGTCATTGTCAATAGTCATGGTGGTGGAATTGACTTCTGTTTCATCTTTCTTCACAGTGATAAGGGCTTCTGGTTTCACATCGAAAGTGAGTGTTTTTGTTGTAGAAAGGCTTGCTACGGGTTCACTTGCATTGATGACCAATTCAACCTCTACATTATACGTACCATCGCCGAGTTCTGCATCCACGCTTTCCTCTACGGCTGCTGCTACAATGTCTGTTACTTTTACGCTTTCGAGCGAGATAACTCCTACAGCCTCTTCAGATGCAGCCACCTCTTCTGCTGTTGATGCAGAAACTGCAATGGTCACAGTTTGAGAGATAAGACTTTCGTTGTTACTATCTTTCACCTCTTTGGTTGTAGAATAGGTGTTTTCTTGACCACCAACGGCAGTCACTTCTGCCTCTGTCACTTTCCCGACAATCCAAGTATCCACATCGTTTTCCGTTTTCTTTACAGCCTCATAGCCATCTTCTACAAATTCGCTCACATCGCTGCTATACGTACCGCCTTTTATGAAGCCTGTGATAGCCTCTTTGCCATCTCCATACGCATAACTGGCAACAGCGTTGGCGTTGGTGCTGGTGAATGTACCGCCTGTGATGCTTACTGTTGGATCACCACCAGGATAACCACAGTTCTCAATCACCAAGGCATCGCCTGTAGAGTTGACTCCGTTGTCATAATGAGCAAAATCTTCCTTAGCACCAGTACCATTGATTGTTCCACCTGTAATGGTTAGTGTTCCAGACTTTTGATAGACACCAGTGGAACCTGTGATGCTTCCTCCAGAAATAGTTGTAGTAGTCACACTTGGCAGATACACCGCAACCGTGTTTGATGTAATCTGAGCACCTTCTTTGATGTTAATGCTTCCGCTTGTGGTTTTAGAACCGTTGGTTGCAACTGCAAAGTCATTCACACCATCAATAGTTCCTTCTACATTAAGAGTGTTTCCGCTATTCATCACAACAACACAACCTTTGATTGTGACTTTTGAACCGATATTGATGGTACAATTTTTACAACTTGGGTTTGCTCCAATAACCGCATTTGCCGTTGTTCCATCGAAAACGCCTCCGCCGTCAGTTGAGGTGTCAGTAATGTTAAATGTCGTTCCCGCAGTTCTTAAAACGATTGCATCATAACTTGAATCTTGAGTCGAAGTGAATGTGTGCCCATTCAAGTCTAATGTGATTGCACCTGACCCGCTTGAAGGTGTAGTTATACGAAGGGATCGATAGTCTTGTAATAATTGATAAGTTGTACCCATTGCCAAATTGGAGGGGAATGTTGAAAGGTAAGAAACATCGTCGCCCTTTGTTGCCTTAATTTTGGCAGCTTCCTGAGTGTATGTTGTCACTCCATCATCATCCGTTGTTCCTTTGGCAACAAACCCCTCATAACCTACTACTGTCACAGAATATCCATTCTTTTGTACTTTCAATGTCTGATTAGCAGAAGTCATGGTGTACGCATCTACCACATTTCTCAAAAGTGTAATCGTGTTCTCGTTGGCAGCAGAGGCGGCATCGGAGAATGTGTCATATTCTATTTCATTGATCTTGGCTTCTTTAGCAGAGGCGAACACATAACAATACTTGTTGTTGTCAGTATAGGTGCGAAGTGTACCCGTTTCTGCTGAGTTGATGGCAAAGATATTGTTCTCGTCAGAAATTTGTTTGTCCAATTTCACAACCACATCTTTGTGGAGGTAAATCTTCTTATTGTCGTTAGAAGTAATGGAGTAATTGCCCAGTGTTAGCGTTAGTGTACCACTTTGTTTGTCAAAATCAACATCATCGTTGAGTGTCACATCCTTAAGCAAAGTGATGGTTGTATAGGTATGGTCTTCAATCGCATCCTTGAGCGTTGCAAATACAGCCCCTGTCATACTCGCTTCTGGCACAGCAGGAGTGTATTCATAACCATCCGTCACTTTCTTGCGGCAAATCTGCTTTCCTTCCACAGATGTGCTGAAATAGGTCGCAGTCTTTGATGTTTTTACTGTCACATTGTCTGCCAAAGCAAGAGAGTATTTACCCTTAGTGATAGAATAACTGCTCAAATTGAGCGTGAAACTTTTGGAACAATTGATGGTTTCGGTCAATGTGACCTTTGCCAGCAGCGTTACCTCGCTGTTCTCGTCGGATACAGCCTCAATGGCATCCTTCAACGTCGTGTACTCCGTTTCGCCCATTTTGGCAACATTGCCATCGGCAAATGCTGAACAAACGCCCAAGAAGAATAGGGCGGCAAGGCATAAATGCCTGAGTCTGTTTGTTGTAGATTTTTTCATTGTCTTACTTGTTTTTTAATTGTTAATAAAGTGATTAAAATAAAGAATATAGAGCCAGAATTAGGAGGTACACACGCACGCGTGTTGAGCCCCCGTCACTAAGTCTCCGAATGTGACAATGAAAAGTTTTTGGAGTTTTCCAGATACGAAAAAAGCGTGAGACTTGTTTGACTCACCAATATCGAGGCTCTGGAATAACCTTTGGAAGAATGAACCGAAACAACTATGTACTCACGCTGCGTGTATATATGACACAACGCAACAGTACATAGTTGTCGCAGTGAGTATATACATACATGTGAGCGTCTTTGTTGCCTCTATCCTCT
>CALAVF010000170.1 GCA_937892315.1 uncultured Prevotellaceae bacterium
CCTACTATCTGGAGAAACGGCAGGAGCGCATCGACAACATGAATGCGGAGATTGCCCGTGCCAACAACCTGTACCGAACGGAACTGGAATGGATGCGTTCCACCCCTTGTGCCCGAACATCGAAGGCACGCTACCGCATCGAGTCTTTCTATGAACTAGAGAAAGTGGCAAAACAGCGTATCGAGGAGCGAAACGTGCGACTGGAGATGGGCGACACTTATATCGGCAACAAGATTTTCGAGATGAAGGGCGTGTGCAAGGCGTTTGACGAGCACGTCATCCTGAAAGACTTCAACTACAACTTCACCCGCTACGAGAAGATGGGCATTGTGGGCAACAACGGTACGGGCAAATCAACCTTCGTGAAGATGCTGCTCGGGCTGGAACCACACGACAGCGGCATCATCGACATCGGCGAGACGGTGCGTTTCGGCTACTACTCACAACAGGGAATGAGTTTCAAAGAAGACCAAAAGGTGATTGATGCCGTGAGAGACATTGCAGAGTATGTGGACATGGGCAATGGCGACAAACTCTCCGCCAGCCAGTTCCTGCAGCACTTTCTCTTCCCGCCCGAAGAACAACATAGTTACATCTACAAACTTAGTGGTGGAGAACGACGGAGATTGTACCTCTGCACCGTCTTGATGAAAGCACCCAACTTCCTCATCCTCGACGAGCCGACCAACGACCTCGACATCGTGACCCTGCAAATCCTTGAGGACTATCTGAAGTCTTTCCGTGGTTGCCTCATCATCGTCAGCCACGACCGCTACTTCATGGACAGAGTGGTCGATCATACTTTGGTTTTCCACGGCGACGGCAACGTGCAGGATTTCCCTGGCAGTTACAGCCAGTACCGCATCTGGAAAGAACAAAACAACAAACCTGCCACCGACAGCAAGCCTGTCCCCAAAGAGTCCTCACGAGAAAACAACCGCAACCAGAATCGGGCACGGAGGCTCACCTTCAAAGAGCGGCAAGAATATGTCCAACTGGAAAAGGACATCGCCACCCTCGAGGAAGAAAAGAAGCAGATTGAAACAGCCCTCTGCGGTGGCACCACCTCTGTGGACAAAATCACAAAACTGAGCAAACGCCTTCCCCTCCTCAACGACGAACTGGAAGAGAAGGAAATGCGTTGGCTCGAACTCTCCGAACTCGCTTAAAAACAACAACTCTATGAAAATAACTTCCGCTAAATACATCGGCAGCCAATCACGGGCAGACAAATGCCCGACCGACGGACGCCCCGAATATGCTTTCATCGGGCGAAGCAACGTAGGCAAATCCTCTCTCATCAATGCCCTGACAGAAAGGAAAAACCTCGCCCTCACCTCTTCCACACCAGGCAAGACCATGTGCATCAACCACTTCCTCATCAACGAGGATTGGTATCTCGTCGATCTGCCCGGTTACGGCTATGCCCAACGAGGCAAAAAGGCAATGGAGCAACTTCGCCAGATGATTAGCCACTATGTGCTCGAACGCGAACAACTCACCTGCCTCTTTGTCCTCATCGACATCCGTCACGACCCGCAAGCCGCTGACATGGGATTCCTCGCTTTCCTTGGCGAACATGGTGTTCCCTTCGCCATCGTCTTCACCAAAGCAGACAAACTGAAAAATGCTCAAATCAAGCCTGCCGTGGAGAAATACCTTGCAGCCCTCATGGAGCAATGGGAGGAACTGCCACCTCATTTCATCACCAGTGCCTCCACGAAACTTGGCAGGGAAGAACTGCTTAACTACATCGACAGCATCAACAAAAACCTATAAAAAAGTGCTCAAGACGACCCTCTTGAGCACTTTTTTCGCAAAAATCTTGGCTGTAACAAAAATAATCACTACTTTTGCACCGTCTTTTTGAGACAACAGACACCATGACCTTTACGAGTGCCGTCTCAAAATCAAAATCTCACAAAACATTTCAAATATTGACATTTCAAAATACTGAAACTTTCCTGCACGAAAGGAAAGATTCGATATTTCAACCTATTTTTATATGTACAACTTAGAAGAACTTAACGGCAAGGAGAAAGAAGAACTTGTCAGCATCGCCTCCGAACTCGGCATCAAGAATGCTGAGAAGATGGAGCCATCCATTCTGAGACTCACCATCATTGACGAGCAGGCTGCGAACTTCGCATCCAATGCCACATCGACAGAGAAATCATCACGGAAACGTTCACGCGTCAGTGTGAAGAACGTGGATCGTGTTTACACCGCAAACCAAGATAAGGCAAAAAAGGTGGACAAGAACATGAAAGTGACCAAAGACGAATCACTCTTTGCTGACCTTTCGGACGAAGAGAAAGCCATGCTTTCCACCACCGAGGCTGAACCTGCTACGGCAGAAGAAACACCTGCACCGAAGAAGCGTGGACGTAAGCCAAAAACAAAGCCCGAAGATACGGAAACAGGAAATGCAGCAACCGAAACCGTTGAAGAGCCCAAGGCTGAAGAGGCTCCCGCTCCCAAGAAACGTGGACGCAAATCCAAGGCACAAACCGAAGAATCAGCGGCTACAGAGGAGGTTCCAGCAGGCAACAACGAGAATGACTTCACCGTCCCTGAAGAGACTTACGTTCCATCACAGGAGGCGGAGCATCAGGAAATCATTCTGAACAACTATGCGAATGCAGGCACACAGAATGAAGACCCTGATTTCATCATCCTCGAAGACATTCCTCAAGAGACAGAATTCTATGCACCGATGGACATCTTCCATCGTTTTGAAGAAGAAAATCAGCCAGTTGAGAACTATGATGCTCCACAGTATGAGGAGTACAATGTTCCGGGACCGCCCATCAAGAATGAAAAAGTCATCAAGGAAAAGCCATACGACTTCGACAACATTGTGCGGGTGAGTGGCGTGTTGGAGACAGTGGACAACTACGGTTTCCTCCGCAGCAGCGACTATAACTACCTGCCATCACCCGACGATGTGTATGTCAACTTGCAGCAAATCAAGCACTACGGACTTAAGACGGGCGACGTGGTGGATGGCTTCGTGCGTCCTCCTAAAGACGGCGAACGTTTCTTCCCACTTGTCAGCGTGGAGAAAATCAACGGATGCGACCCTGCCCGTGTGCGTGACCGTGTCGGTTTCGAGTTCCTCACACCCCTCTTCCCCGACGAGAAGTTCAAACTCTGCAAAGGTTTCAACGACAGCAAATCCTCTCGTGTGGTGGACCTCTTCTCCCCTATCGGAAAAGGACAGCGTGCCCTCATCGTGGCACAGCCAAAGACGGGTAAGACCCTCTTGATGAAAGACATTGCCAACTCCATTGCCGCCAACCATCCCGAAGCATACCTGATGATGCTGCTCATCGACGAACGTCCTGAGGAAGTGACCGACATGGCACGCACCGTCAATGCCGAAGTCATCGCCAGCACCTTCGACGCACCTGCCGAGAACCACGTGAAGATTGCAGGCATCGTGCTCGAAAAGGCAAAGCGTATGGTAGAGTGCGGACACG
>CALAVF010000171.1 GCA_937892315.1 uncultured Prevotellaceae bacterium
GAGATCTACACTCTTTCCCTACACGACGCTCTTCCGATCTTCCGTCACCCGTGCTTCTGCCCACTGATATTTCCCGTTCACCTTCACGGCAAAGTCTCACAACGCATCGCCCTTCACCGTCAGCCGACCGCCGTCCTTCGCAAACTTGATGACCGCCGCACCGTCCTTCACCCGTGCCGCCACAGGCATTGGGCCGCCGCTCACCAACTGCTTCTCCCCGTATGCCAATTTCCTCATCTGCAACGCCGCACGATGTCCTGCCGTCCGCTTGTCCTGCGGATGGATGTCATTATATTCGCCCGTGTCGAAGGTCGGAGCCAAAGCCGCATTCGGCAAGTGCTTCGCCGCCAGATACTGCTGATGGCGAATCTGCGTCCACCCCGTCTCCACAGGCTCCTTGTGCCTGCTCATGTAGCCCGGCAACTGCATGATGACCACCGGCAACTCCTTGCCCCACTGTCCACGCCACGACTGCACCATCGCCTCCAGCATGTCAGCGTATGTAGCCGCACTCCCCACGTTCGACTCTCCTTGATACCACAGCACACCCTTCACCGGCCAGTCACGCAGCGGAGCAATCATCGCATTGTACAGCCCCGTCGGCGTGTCCACAAAATAGGTGCTGGCTGGCTTGCGAGGCATCACACTGCCCACCGCCATCTGCAACTGCTCAGAAATAGGGAACGTCTGTCCCTCCACTTCCAACTGATACAACTTGCCTTTCGTAAAGTTCGCCCTGCCGCTCTGCGACATGAGGTGTACCACCACGTCGTTCTTCCCAGCCCGAAGGATGCCCTCCTTCACCGCATATACACGCGGAGGATACTCGTAAGTTGTGTTTCCCACCATCTGCCCATTCACGTAGATGGTGTCAGCGTCCTTCATCGCACCGAACCTCAGCACCCCACGCCTGCCAGCCACCTCCTCGGGCAGCGTCAGCGACGTGCGGAACCAGTAAGAGCCGTTCCGACCCCCGCTCCAGTCGCCAAACATATCCACCGTCTTCCACCCCTCAAAAGCATAGTCAGTCGCCTTCCAGTGGTTCACGATCGTGTCCTTTGTCATCATCTCCCGCTCCCACGCCATGCCTGCCTCGTTCTCCAGCCGTCGGATAGAATCCACCCAGTTCACCTGATGATACTTCCGCTTGCCCAGTTCCTCCGCATAGCCATCAAAGCCACTCAGCACCTCCCTCGGCATCCACGCCTGCACCTGCGTGCCGCCCACCGCCGAGTTCACGATGCCCACGGGCACGCCCTCACGCTCCTGCAACTCGCGAGCCATGAAGTAACAGATGCCACTCACTTCGCCGCAGTTCTCAGGCGTGATGTCCTGCCACGGCAGCACCGCCACGTCGTCGTTCGGCCGCACATAGTTGAACTGATGCGGCAGTTTCAGGTATCGAATCTTGCTGTTCCTGTAGTCCTTCACATCCTCCCACACCACGTCCATGCAGCGGCGAATGGGCAACTCCATGTTCGACTGACCCGAACACAGGAAGACATCGCCCACCAGCACATTCTCCAACCGCTCCACATACGTCGTCAGCGGCACCGACCGCAGGTCCGTCTGCCCCACCTCCATCACGTAGGGACCGCCTGCCTTCATCCTCGGCAGTTCCACCCTCCACGTTCCGTCCTCGCCTACCATCGTCACCGCCTTCTTGCCCTGCATCTTCACCGTCACTCGCCGTCCTGGCACACCCCATCCCCACACAGGCACCTTCACGTCCCTCTGCACCACCATGCCACTTGCGAAAAACCTCGGCAGCCTCGGCTTCTCCGCCTCCAGCCCCTGAGCCTGAGCCATCAGCCATGTCGCCACCGCCCAGCCTATCAAAAGAAATCTTTTCATATCTTTAAGTTTTTGAGTTTTCTTGTGCAAATATAACGATTTTTCCCATACAAACTCCATCCCACCCCCACATTTGTTACACACCCGCAACTTTTTGACCCGAAACCACCCCCTTTGTCACGTCCTCAGCACGCCCTTCACTTCTTCTTTTGCCAAAAACACCTTCGTCGTTACCTCGATGCGTATCAATTCATGCACGGGTGTTGTAATCATATAATACCTCGACACGAATTGATACGAGACGAGGTCTTGCGTAGAGGGGGAAAACAAGAGGCATGATGAGGTTGTCTTCTGTCACCGCTCTGGGAGGTTGTAAGGCACATGATGGATGCCATTGGACCTTAACGCTTTTTTGCCTCGTCTATTCCCAGCAATCGATGTCGCTTTCTATCTCTGCCAACAGGCGGCGATGGAAGACGGGGTCTTTGATGCCTTGGCGTTGCTGGTGGCGGTAGTCGTCGAGCAGACGGAAAGCATATTTGCCAAGGCAGACGATGGCGACGAGGTTGCAAGCCGTGATGAGTGCCATGCAGAGGTCGCCAAGACTCCACACGAGGTCGAGCGTGGCAAGGGCACCGAACATGACCACCACACCACCCGAGAAGAGCCGATAGACCGTCATGACCGTTCGGCTTTTCGTCATGAAACGGATGTTTGCCTCGCCATAGTAGTAGTTGCCAATGATGCTGGAGAAGGCGAACAAGAAGATGGCAAGGGCAATGAAGACGGGGCCCGAAGAGCCCACTTCGGTCTGCAAGGCTGCCTGAGTGAGTGCGATGCCATTGAGTTCGGGCGAGGTGTAAAGTCCGCTGATGAGAATGACAAAGGCGGTGCAGGAACAAACAAGCAGCGTGTCGGTGAAGACGCCCAACGCCTGGATGAGCCCCTGCTTGACGGGATGCGACACGGTGGCTGTTGCGGCAACATTAGGAGCACTACCCTCCCCTGCCTCGTTGCTGAAAAGCCCCCGTTTCACGCCTGTCATCATCGTAGCCCCTAATCCGCCGCCAACCACCTGACCGACACCAAAAGCATTGGTAAAAATCACTTTCAACACGTGGGGAATGAGCGGCAGGTTCATCACAATGACCACCACCGTCAGCACAAAGTAACCCACCGCCATGAGGGGTACCAGCACAGAACTGACGCGAGCAATGCGATGGATGCCGCCGAAAACAATGGCGAGCGACATGGCCGTGAGGGTCAGCCCCACCCACAGGGGCGACCAGCCAAAGGCTTCGTGCATGGCACCGCAGATGGTGTTGCTCTGGATGGAATTGTAGGAAAGTCCGAAAGTGACCGTCAAGAGCACCGCAAAAAGGATGGACATCCACCGACAATGAAGCCCCTTGCGAATATAGTAGGCGGGACCGCCAATGAACGAATCTTGATGCCGCTGCTTGAAGAGTTGACCCAAGGTGGACTCAACAAAGGCGGTGGCGGCCCCGATGAGGGCGATGACCCACATCCAGAACACAGCCCCAGGACCGCCCACAACGATTGCCGTGGCAACACCTGCCAGATTGCCTGTGCCCACACGGGTTGCCACCGACACGGCAAATGCCTGAAAAGAGGAAATGTGCTTGACTCCCCCACCCTGCTCTGCCGCATCGTCCCGGGAGTCTCCCCCACCCTTCCCGCCGTCACCTAACAGGCGTATCATCTCTCCCACCATGCGAAACTGCACGCCACGAGTCTTCCATGTGAACCACAAGCCACACACCACCAGCACCCCGACGAGCACATAGCCCCACAGAGCATCGTTCAATTGACTGATCACTTCATTCATAAGCACACGCTTAGGATTTTTGGCGACAAAGTTACGATAAAACGAACGAAAAACGAACTTTTTCTGAAAAATCTCACCTATTTGAAGATTTTTGTGTACTTTAGCCCATCAAATTAAAAACTCCAAAACTTAAAAACTCACGAACTTAGAAACTCTAAAACCTAACGCTCACCTCGTGGCGACGGGTGTGAGTGCGTTGATGCACTTTCTGGTGGACGGGCTGTGCCTGTGCTGCATGTATCTGATGGTGCCATTTGCCCATGCGTCCCAGATTCTCGGCATCTTCCTCACCTACAACGTCTTGGCGTTCCTCACGCAGCCGTTGACAGGCTGGGTCGCCGACCACATGAAGCGTCCGCACTGGATGTTGTTGACGTCGGGCACGCTGCTCACCCTTGCGGTGCTGTTGGCAGCCATGGCAAGAGCGATAGAGAGCCTGGGGACATGGAGCATGACGGTGGCTGTGGTGGCGACGCTGCTGGGCATCGGCAACTCGCTGTTTCACGCATGGGGCGGACGACAGACGGCGGTAAGGACAGGCAACGACATCCGTGCGTTGGGCGTGTTTGTCTCGACCGGTGCGATGGGGCTGGCAGTAGGCATGATGTTCTGTTCGTGGGGGCTGTTGCACGGTTTCGTGCTGGCACTCTGGCTGCTTGCCATCGTCTATGTGATGCTGGACGAGAGGGGCGGAAAGACCTCTCAAGCATCTTTCATGGAAGAAAGTGAGGTGCAGACGTGGAATGTGGGCATCGAACGCCTTCTTCCAATCACAGCACTCGGCATCGTTTTGTCGATGGTGGTGCTGATGGCATTCGTGGGATTGCGTTCGTTTGTAGGTGAGTCGTTTGCATCGGGCATCACGAAGAGCCGCGGCATCATCCTGATGTTGGGTTTTGTTGCCATGATGGGAAAGATGGCAGGTGGTTGGGTGGCTCGCCGACTGGGATTGTGGAAGGCACTAGGTGGTGTGTTAGTGGTGGCGTTGGCTTGCCTTTTCCTGCGAGAGACGGGATGGACAGCGGTGCTGCTGGGCATCTTTGCGATGAACTGCACGATGCCGATGACGCTCTATCTTGCCAACACCGTGTTGAGAGGTCGAGAAGGTTTGGCGTTCGGACTCTTGGCTGCGGCTCTGATTCCGGGCTATCTGCTCACGATGTGCTGAAAGGAGGTGACGGATGCTGCTGACTCGACTGCTGACTGCTCTAGTACCGACTATCCTCATCGAATGGGGCGTGCTGCTCATGTTGGGTGAGCGACAACGGAGAGTGTTGTGGGCATCGGCCCTCATCAATGCACTGACGAACGTGCCGTTGAACCTTTATGTCATCCACTATGGCATCAGCCCTATGGGCATCGCCGTAGGTGAGACGTTGGTGGTGGCTGTCGAGGCGATGGGATATTACTGGCTGATTCGCGACTTCCGCAAGGCGTTGGTGTACAGTTTCCTTTGCAATGCCATCAGTTTCCTCATCGGCTGCCTTGTGCAACTCCTGTTTTTATTGACACGCAACATGTTTATTCACTTTTAATACTTTTATCTTATGCAACTTTTAGACATTATCACTCCTGTGCTGGACATTCTCCCAATCAATCCACACGACATGGACAATTACCGTCATCCCGTCATTGCCCCCGACGATCCCAAAGACATCGACACGGTGTCCATCACGACTCCAGACAGCCTCGCCTGTCCGCAAGACACCATCGCTGACACACTGCAATCGGCCTTCCACTTCTTGGGCGATTCTGCCGGCAATGCCATCAACGGCAACACTACCCTACTCTGGACTTCTGCCGTTGTCCTCGTTGCCCTCGGCCTCTGCTTCTGCCTTGTCCGCATCTATCGCAACAAGCAACTGAGTGAAGAAACAAATAGGGTAAAATATGAAGGCAGAGATTGAGAAGATGACAACATTGAATTTGACACAAGAATGGGACAAGGTGTTCCCACTGAGCGAGAAAGTGAACCATCGGAAGGTGACGTTTGAAACACAGTATGGGCTGACGTTGGCTGCTGACCTGTATGAGCCAAAGGGTGCTCAGGGCAAGTTGGCCGCCATCGCCGTGAGCGGTCCCTTCGGAGCCGTGAAGGAGCAGTCGAGCGGACTCTATGCCATGCGGATGGCTGAGCGAGGATTCGTGACGCTGGCTTTCGACCCATCGTACACCGGGGAGAGCAGCGGTGAACCTCGTCGCACGGCATCGCCCGACATCAACACCGAGGACTTCATGGCTGTTGTCGATTACCTGTCAGGGCAGGAGAATGTCGATGCTGAGAAAATTGGCATCATCGGCATCTGCGGATGGGGAGGCATCGCCCTGAACGCTGCCGCAGCCGACGCCCGTATCAAGGCAACGGTCGCCAGCACGATGTACGACATGACCCGCGTGAGCGGCAACGGTTACTACGATGCAGACGACAACGAGGAGGCACGTCATGCTGCTCGTGAGGCTCTCTCGAAGCAGCGTCTTGCCGACCCCACGGCGATGGC
>CALAVF010000172.1 GCA_937892315.1 uncultured Prevotellaceae bacterium
GATCTCGATGCCATCAGGAACTTGTCGTACAACCCCGAGATGGCACCGAGCACATTGGCGAGCACCACGAACACAATCCATTTGTTGTGCTTGAAGTCGATGCCCTCCTTCTTGCTGGAGCGAGAGAGCATGTAAAGCCCCACCATCGCCACGATGACACCGATCCACTGCCACACATTCAACCGCTCCGAGAAGAACGTGAGTGCCCCAATCAGCACCATCACGGGACGCGTGGCATTGATAGGTCCCACAATCGTCAGCGGCAGGTTCTTCAACCCGAAATAGGCGAAGAGCCAACTGCTCAGCACGATGCACGACTTCAGCAGGATGTACTTGTGTTCTGCCCACCCATACTGGTGGGTATAAAACAGGCTGTCCTCAGCAATCACACCCTTTGCCGACAGCACGATGAACGGCAGGAAAATCAAGGACGAAAACAGGGTGTTGAGGGTCAGCACAGGAATCACCGCATTGCCCTTGAGCGACTTCTTCTTGAAGACGTCGTAGAAGCCGAGGAGACAGGCGGAAAGGAAAGCAAGAATGAGCCACATAAATGAATGTTGTTAACCATTTTTACAATAATAATTCATGAAAAATTCATGGCTAATTCATGGCAATTCGTGTTTTATTTAAACATAAATTATCACGAATTATCCATGAATTAATCATAAATTATTTTTGTCTATTCATTTTTACAGATTATTCATGAATTATATTTTTTTCTTCAGCATATTCGGGGTAGAGCATGTTCATGTTTTTGTCAAGTAGAACACACTCGTTTGTCTCTTCGATGTAGGCATAACGCTCACCTTGTAGGCTTGGCTGTCCGAAATTGATGAGCAACCCAATGGGCTTTTTTGTTAATCGCAGATAATTGAATAATTGGGCACGATGAGCAGAACTTAATTCTTTGACAGACTTTAATTCTACAATAATATCCCCCACTACTAAATCCATTTTGTAGTATTTCTCCATCTGGCGGTGCTTATAGAAACACGGTAACAGTTTCTCTGTCTCGCTCTCGATGCCATTGTCGAGTAATTCCAACCGCAATGCCTCGTTATACACAGGCTCCAACAGCCCCCAATTCAACTCACGATGCACCGTCATCGCTGCTCCGATAATCTCATAAACGGCATCTTTATACTTTCTTGGATTCATCTTCTATATAAATTTATGATAAATTCATGGCTAATTCATGATAATTCAAGTTCAAATATTACTCCGTCACCCTTCTTAAGACTAATGATTTACTTCAATAATCCATAAATACTCACATCATATACATTACCATTTTTAATGACGGCGTTTCGTTTGACACCCTCCAACAGAAACCCATTTTTAAGCAAAACGCGATGTGAGGCTGTATTGGGTTGAAACACATTCGCAGTGATTCGGTTAAGTTGAAGACTCGAAAAAGATAATTTGCAGAATTCGGGTATTACCTCGCTCATTATTCCTTGATTCCAATACTCTGTCAGTATCATATAGCCTAGTTCTCCATCGAGCCTGTAGACATCGGCTTGGCACTCAACAGAAATACCGCCCACGACATTTCCATTAACGGCAACTGCCCTGAACATTCCCTTGACACCGTCATTCTTGCCAACCATGTTTAGCCACCATTCGGCATCTTTATCTGAATAAGGATGAGGCATTCTGTCGGATAGGAAAGTTCTATCGACATCATTGCAGAGTCTCTTCAAGGCCTGCTGGTCGTTCAATGTCCATTTACGCAATTCTACATTCATCTTGAAAAATTCGATTTTTCTGTTTCTTTATTCAAAAATCTCTTCTGGATACGTCACATCTGCTAAGAACAACGCATTCCCGGGCACGGATGTCCCTGCAGAGCACCTGTCCTTCTTCTCGATGATTTCTCTGAACTGCTCGATGGTCAGCACACCACGACCCACATCGAGGAGGGTGCCGACAATGGCGCGAACCATGTTGCGGAGGAAGCGGTCGGCGGTGATGGTGAACTGCCACTTGATGGGGGAGACCTGTGTCCATTCGGCATGGGTGATGCGGCAGTTGTTCGTCTTCACATCCGTGTGGAGTTTCGAGAAAGAGGTGAAGTCGATGTAGTCGAAGAGGGTAGCCGCCGCCTCGTTCATCAGGTCGAAGTCGAGAGGCTGAGGGAAACGGTAGGCATACGGATCGAATGGTGACTTCTCCGTGATGATATAATAATGATATGTACGCGAAGTGGCGGAGAAACGTGCATGGGCATCTGCCTTCACAGGAATGATTTTGTGGATGGCGATGTCGTAAGGCAAGAACTTATTCAATTTGTAAGCGAGATTGTCGTCCACTTCTTGAGTGGTGTCGAAGTGTGCCACCATCAGACTTGCGTTCACTCCCGCGTCCGTCCTTCCTGCTCCCGTCACTTCGAAGGGCTCGCGCAGCAGAGTAGAGAGTGCCTTGGCGAGCACCTCCTGCACGCTGATGCCGTTGGGTTGAATCTGCCAACCATGGTAGCGTGCTCCGTCGTAGGAAAGATAGATGAAATATCGCATTAGGGTGTCACTCGATTGTGGAAGAATACTCTGTGGAGGATGCTCTTGGCACGGATGCTCGGTGCATGGATTCTTTCCTTGTTGCGATAGAACAGCCACAGCATGATGGCTGCCGTGATGGTGGCGATGCCGTCGGCGGTGGCGATGCTAATCCAAACGCCGTTCGTGCCCCAGATTTCGGGGAAAATGAGCAGGAACGGCACGAGGAACACCAACTGGCGGCTGACCGACAGGAAGATGCTCTTCTTTGCCATGCCGATGCTCTGGAAGAAATTGCCCGTCACAATCTGGAAACCCACAACGGGCGACATTGCCACGATGATTCTCATGCCAGACACCGCCAGTGCCGACAAGGCTGGGTCGTCGGTGAAGAGAGCAACAGGATAGTGGGGGAAGAACTCGCACAGGATGAACGAACAGCACATCACGATGGTGGCGAGCGTGATGGCCTTCTTCAGCACCTCGTCCACACGCTCTGGTTGCTGTGCTCCGAAGTTGAAACCTGCAATCGGCTGCATTCCCTGGCAGATGCCCATCACCACCATCACGAAGAGGAAGGTGATGCCGTTTACGATGCCGTATGCCGCAATCGCCAAGTCGCCACCGTGCTTGGTCAGCCCCTTGTTGATGAGGATGACCACCAGACAGGCACACAACTGCATGGCGAACGGTGATAGCCCGATGCTGAGGATGTTCTTCACAATGCGTTTGTGAAGTCCATAAATTCCTGAATGCAAATGGATTAAATCCTTCTTGTTAGAGAGAACGGAGATGACATAAATGAGGGCAACAATCTGTGCCAGAATGGTGGCGTATGCTGCTCCTTTGATGCCCATGTTGAACGTGAAGATGAACAACGGGTCGAGGATGGCATTGATGACCACCGTGGCAATCGTTGCCGACATCGCCACGTGTGGATGCCCCGTGCTGCGGAGGGCACTGTTCAGTCCCAGATAGAGATGCGTCACCACGTTGCCATACAGAATGATTTCCATATAGTCGCGGGCATACTGCAAGGTGTTTTCGGAGGCTCCGAAGAAGAGCAGGAGCGGGTCGATGAACACCAGTCCCAACACGCCCACGATGATGCCGATGATGACATTGAGCGACACCAGATTGCCCAACACCCTTTCGGCGGTTTGGTAATCTTTCTGCCCCAACTTGATGGACATCATCGTCGAACTGCCCACACCCACCATCGCACCGAAAGCGGCACTCAGGTTCATGATGGGGAACGTGACCGCCAGACCTCCCAGCGATAGCGTACCCACATCGGGGATGTGACCGATGAAGATGCGGTCCACCATATTGTACAGCGACGAAGCCGTCATTGCCACCACCGCAGGCACGGCATATTTCATCAGCAACTCGCCAATCGGCTTCGTTCCCAGTTCCTTTGTTCTGTTGTCTTGCATAGATTTCTTTTGTGTTTTGAGAGTGCAAAGTTAAAGAAAAAGTTTCATACAAACCCGCCTAATTTGTAAAAAAGGAAAGAAATGCGGGAGAAAAGTTGGTGGGGGAGATATTAATTCGTACTTTTGCAAAGATGTTCCAGTAGGGCAAGTGCTGGGGCTTTCTTGATGAGCCTTCAGCCCGACGAAGTTAATCATAACTAACTTAATCAATGATATGGCACTGAAAGCATTAAACGCTCGCACGGCTCCGAAGAGCCATGCACCCGAGAAAATCATCCAGTTTGGTGAGGGTAACTTCCTCCGTTGTTTTGTTGACTGGATTATCTACAACATGAATCAGAAGACTGACTTCAACGCCAGCGTGGTGGTGGTGCAACCTATCGAACGCGGCATGGTCGATTGGCTGAATGGTCAGGATTGTCTCTATCATGTCAACCTGCAAGGCCGTCTGAACGGTGAGAAGGTGAACTCGCTCACGCGTGTGGACTGCATCAGCCGAGCACTCAACCCTTACAGCCAGAATCAGGCATTCATGGCATTGGCAGAACAGCCGGAGATTCGTTTCGTCATCTCTAACACGACCGAGGCAGGCATTGCTTTCGATCCCGGGTGCAAGTTCACCGATGCTCCCGCTTCTTCCTATCCGGGCAAACTCACGCAGTTGCTCTATCGTCGTTTCAAGACCTTCAACGGGGCAGCCGACAAGGGGCTCATCATCATGCCTTGCGAGTTGATTTTCTTGAATGGTCACCACCTGAAGGATTGTATCTACAAGTACATCGAACTGTGGAAGGATGACTTCGGTGCCGATTATGCGGCTTTCAAGGAGTGGTTCACGCAATATAATTATGTGTGTGCAACGCTGGTTGACCGCATCGTGCCGGGTTTCCCACGCAAGGAGATTGCCGAGATTCAGCAGAAGGTTTGCTATGCCGACAACCTCGTCGTGCAGGGTGAGGCTTTCCACCTGTGGGTGATTGAGAAGCCTGAGAACATGGACATCGACGACCTCAAGGCTGAGTTCCCCGCTGAGAAGGCAGGGCTGAACGTGCTCATTGCTCCGAGCGAGAAGCCATACCACGAACGGAAGGTGACGCTGCTGAATGGCCCTCACACGGTGCTGTCTCCTGTGGCTTACCTGAGCGGCATCAACATTGTGCGTGACGCTTGCAATGACGAAGTGGTGGGCAAGTACATCCACAAGGTGCAGTTTGACGAACTGATGCAGACGCTCAACCTGCCGATGGAAGAGTTGCAGCAGTTTGCCACCGACGTGCTGGAGCGTTTCAACAACCCCTACGTTGACCATCAGGTGACGAGCATCATGCTCAACAGTTTTCCCAAGTACGAGACTCGTGACCTGCCGGGCGTGAAGGTTTACCTCCAGCGTAAGGGCGAACTGCCACAAGGTCTTGTGTTCGGTTTGGCTGCCATCATCACCTACTACAAGGGTGGCACGCGTGCCGACGGTGCTCCTATCGAGCCCAACGATGCACCCGAAATCATGCAGTTGCTCAAGGACCTTTGGGCTACGGGCGACACGCAGAAGGTGGCAGAGGGTGTGCTTGCTGCCGAGAACATCTGGAAGGAGAACCTCAATGAGACCGTTCCCGGTTTGACCGCACTGGTGAAGAAAGACCTCGACCTCATTCAGGAAAAGGGAATGTTGGAGGCTGTAAAGACCATTTTGTAGCGTTTTGTAAAGAAAAATAGACAATGTGCCTGCAATTTTTTTAATTGTAGGCACATTGTTTTAATTTATTTTCCTACCTTTGCACACGATTTCAGGCATGGTGTCATGAAGTCGCAAATAAAGAGAGTATTAACTAATCAAAACAACTATGGACGATTATCCGGCGAATAGTACAAATTGCCTGGGATAAGACTCACCTCTCACGCGGAGTTGCCATGAGTCTTTGCCCCGAATTTTTACTGTTCTTACATCGACAAGACAAAGCAAAGGTTCAAACAACAATGCGAACATTCTGGAATTTTAATGGCGGCATCAAGCACGTTGATGCTTGGGAGCCAAATTGCTGGGTACAGGTGACTTGCCCAGTGGATGACGATAAAGATTTCTTGGAGCAGGAACTCGGTATGCCCGACTACTTCATGGATGACGTTTCGGATGCCGATGAGCGTGCCCATCACGGCGGAAAGTCCGCTGACACGGCCGCTCTTATGGAAGAACTTGAGGTCGTCGGCGG
>CALAVF010000173.1 GCA_937892315.1 uncultured Prevotellaceae bacterium
ACCACGACGTGGTCGATTTTGAGGTGCTGAGGCTATGGCTATTTGACACACCCGCTTAAAAGAAGGTATGGATGTTTCAAGCCAATGGTTCCGTCTCTGTCTTTACCGCAACCACTATGCCTCCCACCTGAATCACATCCCCATCCTTCAGTTCCACGCCCTCCTCGTCCTCAATGGGCACACCGTTCACCATTGTAGCCCTTTCGGGCATTTGCCAATCGTAGGTGGGGCGTGCAGGACGGAGATTCACACACCTGCCCATGCACATGCTGCAAGCGTGCTGCAGATGCGAGCGGATGCCCTTGGGACAATCCGTTCTCCATTGCCCGTTCTGCACCTTCCACCCCTCGCCGCTTCGAACAAACTGGCATTGAAACACATCCAGTTCCTCATCTTCCAACGCCACCACATTGTATGCCGCCTCCGACATCCTACCCAGCGTGACAATCCGCCGCCCCACCGACAGCAGGCTCTCCAAGTCGGTCTTTTGACCTTTTATGTCAATATACGTTTTCATCGTGTTACATGGATTTTCATCATTCTTTTTGCAAAAATACGTGTTTTCTTCCTCTTTTCCAAACAAACTCATGCTAAACACTTGATTCTTACAAAAAATTTCCCGTCATCAACAGTACCGAAGGACTGAGGGAGATTGACCATTACCTACAGCAGAACATCCGCTTTCTGAGTACGGGAAAACACAACAAAGCCAATTTCAGAATGGATTATGCTCGCATGAAGCATTTGGGCTACAGAAGTCTGGTGAACGAATACTATAAGTCGCTGAAAGAGAACAAATGGTGCTTGAAAAGGAAAGAGAAAGGGGGAAATGATGTTATAGATTGTTAATGTTGAGAATAATAGCAGAAAGATGCGTAACTTTGTGGCGAAGTTCTAATGGATAAAAAACGAGAAAACATGAAGAAGAATATGTTGGTATCGCTGATAGTGGCGGCTTGTGCGACGATGAACGCACAAGTGGAGGACGTGGCGGTGAAACAGGTGGCTGACGGGCACTATGGGGGTGCGAAGCAGCGGTTGGAGTTGTACCTTGATGGGGCGACGAGGGGTGAGAAAGGTGTGGAGGAGGCTGAGGCGCTGGTGTTGGTGTGCGACTATGTGTTGGACGCACAGGGTACGGCTGACAGGATGGCTGAATGGATAGAGGGGCATCCGTTGTCGCCATACGCGGATGTGCTGAAGGTATTGCTACGGAATCTATTGATCAAGAACTACCGATTTAAGGAGGCACTGGAACTGTTCTTCGAGGACGAAGGAGCGGGTGTGGCGACACCGTTGGCTTATCCGCTGACGGGCTTGAGCGATGAGATGAACAGTTACAACGAGGTGCTGTATCGTTTGGCTGGAGAGAAATTGTATGACGAGGGGGACTACGGACGTGCCTTGCCCTATCTGGAGGCAGGGGAGAAGACTCGCACGTCGCTGTATAAACAGGGCATGTGCTACTACAACAAGGGTGTGTACGAACAGGCATACGAGGCGTTGGCGGCTTCGGCTGGCGGCGACGAGGACGAGATGGCTCAGAACGCATGGCTTCATGCGGGAATTGCCGCCTTGCAGCAAGGGCAGAAGGGGGAGGCTCAAAGGGCGTTCAAGAACGCTTCGCAGATGTCGGCACAGCAGACGCTCCGCGAACAGGCTCTGTATGATTATGCGTTGACGCTGCATGAGCAGTCGTCGCCTCAGACGGTGGCGGTGATGGAGCAGTTCTTGGGCGAGTTTCCTGCATCGCCTTACGCCACGCCTGTGTCGCAGTGTCTGACGGAGGTGTACATGACGAAGAAGGACTACTCGAAGGCACTCAACACGCTCAACAGGGTGCAGACGCCGAATGCAGACACACATGCAGACAAGCAGAAGGTGCTGTACAACTTGGCGTTCCAAGAATTGAACCAGAACCGTGTGCAGGAAGCCTTGGTCTATGCCACTCAAGCCATCGCCTTGGGCAATCAGGATGCGGAGACGTATGCGGAGGCTTTCTACATCAAAGGTGATGGCAACTACCGATTGGGCAATTATGCTCAGGCTGCCAACGACCTGAACACGGCTCTCAATCTGGGTGGGCAGACGAGTAGCGGCAGGCTGAAGAATCAGGCGTATGCCGTGTATAGTTATGCCTACGCACTGTTTAAGCAGCAGAAGTATCAGGCTGCCATTGCTCAGTTTGAGAAGGTGACGGCGATGACGGACGCAGGACTGGCGATGAAGGCTGATGCCTATAACCGCATCGGTGACTGCCACCTGAACGGGAGAAGTTATGAGGAGGCGGTAGCCAACTATGAGCAGGCAAAGGCGACTGACCACTCGCTGGGCGACTACTCGATGCTGCAGGAGGCGTACATCGAGGGCTTGAGAGGCAATTATGACAAGAAGGTGGAGGTGATTGACCAGATGAATGCCGAGTACCCTGCCTCGTCCTTGGCAGCAAAGGCATTGTATGAGCAAGGACGTGCGTATGTGCTGTCGGGCAAGGAGGACGAGGCGGCAGCCGTGTTTGGTGCGATTGCCGTGAGATACCCCCAGAGCGAATATGCTCGGAAGGCGGCAGAAGAGATGCAGATGATGGCGGCGAACATAGCCATGCAGGATTCGATTGCTGCTGCACAAGACTCCATCGCTACGGAGGAGGCAAAGGAACCCGTGATGGCTGCACAGGCTCTCTACGAGGCTGGACAGTATCAGCAGGCGGAGCAGCAACTGAATCGGGCGATTGACAATGGCATCGGGAAACCTTACTGGTTGGCGAGGGCTTTTGTGCTGTTGAGCGACATCTACAGGGCAGAAGGTCGTGAGGCAGAGGCAAGGCAGACGTTGGAGTCGCTGAAAGCCAACTATAAGGAGAATGACGACATTGGGGAGATGATAAAGGGAAGGCTTGAAGGATTGAAGAATTGAAAAAAGGATGGTTATGAAGAAGATATTATCACTGTTGTTTTTGGGTTGTTCGGGTCTCATGGCATACGGGCAATTGGACAATACCGTGGAAGTGACCAACGAGGTGACGCCTGTGGCGGCGGACGTGAAGAAGGTGGAGGTGAAGACGAATGCCGCCGAAACGAAGGTGAAGCACTACACGATGCAGTATGCCGTGCAGGGGCAGCCGCTCGGCAATGCGGCTGCTGAGCCTCTGGCTGACTACAGCAGCGAGTCGGTGTGGAAGGGCAACAAGAAGGGCTATCTGCACCTGAGTGGCGGCAGTCATGGTAATCTGGACGGACAGGCGGGCTATCTGTTTGACTTGACGGACGACGACGGCTTGGGCATTGACCTTTCGCTGAAAGGATTCAACGGGAAGACTCTGGAGAACGAATACTACGGCATCGAGGACTGGAAGAGCCGCGACTACAGCAGTCGGGCAGGGCTGAAATATACCCATCGCTTTGCCAATGGTGCGGACTTCTTCGCTAAAGGTGCGTTTGAGAACAGGGTGTTTAACTACATGGAAGACTGGAACCTGCTGAACAATCAGACGGACAAGCAGCACGATGTGTTGGCAAACTTCGACTTGGGTGTGACTCCCTATCGGGTGAACCAATGGACGATGGGGGCAACGGCTGGGGTGGACTTCTTCGGTCAGAAGCATCTGACCAGTCTTGCCGACAAACTGGGCGAGACTTTCTTCCGCTTCGGTGCTGATGCGGCATACCAATTGGACAATGAACAACGTGTCGGCTTGGGGTTGGGTTTTGTGGGTGCCGCATACGGAAACGACGAGTTGGACGGCTTTGCCCGTTTCCGTTTCACGCCACATTATATATATAGCAATGAGCAGATGATGCTGAAGGTGGGTCTCTTTGTCAGTACGAAGGGTAATGTGGCTCCCGATGCTGCCTTCACCTATCATCTGAATGCGATGAGCGATGCATACGTGGAGGCTCGTGGACATGAAGAGGACAACACCTTCCGTCGTTTCACGGACATACATCCTGCCTTTTGCATCCATCTATACACGGCAGGAAGGATGGAGCCTGAGTTCCATCAGATAGACCTTCGTGTGGGCTATCGCTTCAAGACCTTGCAGGGTTTGAGCGGTCATGTCAATGCGGGGTTTGACCTCTCGAAGTGTGCTCCAAATATGGATTGGATATCGAACGGGGTGAATGGCTTGCTGTATCCGTGGATAGAGTTGTCGAAGAATAAACGCTTCTATGTGAATGCCGACTTTGTCTATGCCTATAAGGATGTGGTGAAGGTCGATGCCAAGAATCTGTTGAACTTCGAGAGCAGCAAGGATATGAGTGATTGGGTGAGTGGTTCATACACTACGCCTGCTTTCCTGATGCTCTGGAAGGCTGACGTGAAAATCGTCAAGGACTTTTATTTGGGTCTGGATTGGGAGTATGCGTGGTATCAGAACCCCGACATGGATGTCATTCCTGGTCCTGCCTACGAGCGACCCGCCACCGTGAATCTTGGGGCAAGTCTTCGTTATACCCTGCCTGTCAGATTGCCGCTCACGGTCTTTGTGAAAGGAGACAATTTGCTGAATCAAAAGTACGACCGATACTTTGGCTATCGCGACCTTGGCACGAACGTTTTGGCGGGCTTTGCCGTGAGTTTTTAGAAATTCTTTGGAAAAAAGTTGCAAGGTAATGAGAAAATCCGTACCTTTGCATCCGAAAAAGATTGGCAGGGTTCCGACATCCCAACGGTGTCGGGATTCTTTTTCTTTTCGTCGGAAAGAAATGGTAAATTGTAAATCGTAAAAATTGTAAATCCCCATGGCTTATATGTCACAGGAGGGCTACGACAAACTTCGTGCCCAGATTAAGCAACTGGAAGAGGTTGACCGTCCGGAGGTCATCCGCCAGATTGCCGAGGCTCGCGAAAAGGGCGACCTCTCAGAGAATGCGGAATATGATGCTGCCAAGGAGGCGCAGGGCAAACTCGAAACTAAGATTGCCGAACTGAAGGCGACGCTGGCTGCTGCCAAGATTCTTGACCCCTCGAAACTGACCAAGACGGACGAGGTGCAGATTCTGTCGAAGGTGGAACTGAAGAATGTGGATAACGGCATGAAACTCACCTACACCATCGTGAGCGAAGGTGAGGCGAATCTGCGTGAGAACAAGATTTCCATCAAGACTCCGATTGCACAGGGCTTGCTGGGCAAGAAGGTGGGCGAGATTGCTGAGGTGACCGTTCCACGTGGCGTGATGAAGTTTGAAATTATGAACATCAGTTTCGGATAGGGTATGAGTCTGTTCACGAAAATTGCGGAAGGGGAGATTCCTTCCTACAAATGTGCTGAGAACGAGGAGTTCTACGCTTTCCTCGACATCAATCCGCTCGTCAAGGGTCACACGCTGGTCATCCCACGTCGGGAGGTGGATTATATCTTCGACATGGAGGATGACGAGTTGGCACGCTTCGAGGTGTTTGCCAAGAAGGTTGCCATCGCTATCAAGGCTGCATTCCCCTGTGTGAAAGTGGGGCAGGCAGTGTTGGGGCTTGAAGTGCCTCATGCTCATATCCACCTGGTGCCGATGCAGAGCGAAAAGGACATGAACTTCAGCAACCCGAAGTTGGGCTTGGCTGGTGAGGAGATGCAGGCGATTGCCGACCGCATCTATCAAGAGTTCTTGAAGACCAAATGACTTATCAAGACCCCGATTTGGGACTCGTAACTGTGGCCGTCAACCCCAGGGCACGTAGCATCATCATGCGTCCTGAGGTTGGCGGTCTTCGTGTGACTGCCTTTCGGGGTGCGTCTCTGGCATTTGTCAAGAGCGCCATTGAGCGGTTTCGTCCGTCACTCATCAAGAAGCAGGCGGCTTTGAAAGAACGTCCGCTGTTGACGTTGGAGGATGTGGAAAAGATGCGGCGGGAAGCCAAGACGGTGCTTCCGAGGAGGGTGGCAGAACTGGCACATCTGTATGGCTTTTCTTATGCCGGAGTGACCATTCGGAATGCCAAGACGCGATGGGGCTCATGCACCGGCAGGAACACGATTAGTTTGTCGCTCTACTTGATGCAGGTGCCCGAACACTTGCAAGATTACGTCGTCCTGCACGAACTTTGCCATACGGTTCATCACGACCATTCCCCCCGATTCTGGGCGTTGATGGACAAGGTGACCGATGGGAAGGCACATGCCTTGAGAGCAGAATTGCGTCGCTACCGCACCGCCTAACTCTCAACCTTAAAACTTACAAACTCAAAAACTCCCAACTCTCATGTTGACACAACAAGAATGTGATTTCCTCCATTCCCGTATGCAGGGAACGATGATTGAGGCTTTGGGCATGAAGTTCATCCCCACCGATGACGAATATGCCGTGGCAGAGTTGCCCATCAGTCCTGCCACTCGCCAGTATTTGGGCATCCTGCATGGAGGTGCCTCGCTGACTTTGGCAGAAACCATTGCGGGAGTCGGGTCGTTGCACTTGACCCAATACGATGAGGCATACGCTGTGTGCGGCACCGAAGTGAGCGGCAGTCATGTGGCGATGTCTGCTACCGAAGGGGTTGTCTATGGGAAGGCAAGGCTCATCCATGCAAGCAAAGGCACTCATGTGTGGAACGTGGATGTGGTGGGCGAAGATGGAGAGGTCATTTCGGTGGAGCGAGTGACCAATCGCATCATTAAAATCAAGAAAGACGGTTCGCAACCGCTGCGGCTTCCTGACGAGAAGTAGGAGGCGGTGTGTTGATGAACGGAACTCATAAAAAGGGCTCGGCAAAATGTTATTTGCCGAGCCTTTTTCGTACCTAGAGGTACGGAATTTTTTTGAGAGAATTGAGCCTTGCTCAAAATGTTGCCTCCAGAATGGTTCTTTCGGCGGGCGAAGACGAAGGGCTTCACAGCGGCTTGTCTTCAAAAGGTTTGGTTTAGTTAAGCATTGATTTGTTTAATAACTATTTGATGTAAAAGCAAAATTCATTGAATCTCATCATTGGCGGTCACGGTGATGATGGAGTCGTTCTTCGCCTTCACCTCCGCTTGACTGATGTCCTTGATGCGGATGGTTTGCAGCACGTCGCCCGACTTGATGTAAGGGTCAACGGCTATCACGTCCATGTTCTCTTCCGCCTCCTGTTCGCCGATGGCGTGTTCTGCCGCACGTCCAATCGTGAGTGCCATTGCCACCACGGCTGCTGCCTTGAAGAACGGAGTGAAGACTTGGGGTGAAACTCCCAAGAACTTCTGATTGGTGAAGCGGCGAGTGGACAACTGGACGATGTGTGCCTTTGGTTGCTGCCCCTCTGCCTCACGCTGCTCTTCCTCTCGGATTTGTGCCATGATGCGTTGGTCGAAATCCTCACCCAGCACCTCGTCCTTGGCTTCTGTCTCATACTGGAACAGGGCAGCGTAGCGGGCAAGATGGGCAGGTACATCCTCCTGAGCGAAGAACGAACGAAGAATCTGCTCCTCCTGCAAGGTTGTCTGGCAGTCGAAGTAACTTTCAATGAGTTGTTCGATGTACTTGTAATCCATTTTCTGAATGAGTTTTTAGATCTGAGGGAAGCGATTTCCGTGTGACTCGGTTAGCCCCCTGAGGCGTGTACGTTTATCGCCTCCCTCTATCCATACGACGGATGAGCGGCGAAAAAGTTACAAGAAAAATGATTTTTTTTGAAAAATTTTTTCTTTCACTTCGTTTCGGGCTCGGAAGAGTGTTACTTTTACGTCTGATTCTGAAATGCTTAACACTTCTGCTATCTCTCTATAATTTTTTCCTTCAATGTCTCGCAACTGTATCACCGTCCGCTGTTTTTCGGGCAGGGAGTTGATGACGTCCGCCACCAGACGGCGGGTTTCCTGCTGGGTCATCAGGCGGTCGCCCTCCGTCAGCCCCTCGTCGGGGCGGTCGTGCAGGGTGTCGTCCAGCGAGATGTTGCGATTTTCCATCTTTTCCTTTCGGTCGATGGCGAGGTTGCGGGCAGATGCCAAGGCGAACGCCTCCAGATTTGCCACTTGGGCGAGTTCGTCCCGTTTCTGCCACAGTTTCATGAGGGTATCCTGCACGATGTCCTCCGCCTCCTCCCTGTTCAGGACGATGCGTAAGGCGGTGCGGAAGATGAGGTTCTTCAGCGGTAGGATGTCGTGCTGGAAATTTATCATGCCGTGATGCTGGTGCCGTGTTTGCCGTCGATGGCGTCTGCCTTGGTGATGATGACGCGTGTCACGCCTGCCTTCACCGCTTCGAGGGCGTTCTCAATCTTTGGAATCATGCCGCCGCTGACCGTGCCGTCGGCTTTCAACTGCTCAAAACTCTCGGCATTGATGTGAGCGATGACCGAAGCCTCGTCGTCGGGGTCGGTCAGCACGCCCGCGTGTTCGAAACTGTAGATGAGGATCACATCATAATAGGGAGCCAGAGCCTTGGCGGTCTC
Organism: uncultured Prevotellaceae bacterium; assembly: GCA_937892315.1. The sequence continues at coordinate 8,359 of CALAVF010000173.1, forward strand.
GCCGGCGATGGTGTCGGCATTGGTGTTGAGCAGGTTGCCCTGTCCGTCGTGGGTGAGGGGAGCCATCACCGGCACCACCCCTTCGTCGATGAGCGTGGCGAGCATCTGTCCGTCGCACTTGTCCACATCGCCCACGAAGCCGAAGTCCACCATCTGCTCCGTGCCGTCCTCCATCTTCACCTTCTTCAGCGGGCGGCGGTGCGAACGCATCACGTTCATATCGGCACCTGTCAAGCCGAGGGCGTTGATGCCACAGGCTTGCAGACGAGCCACGATGTTCTTGTTCACCAGTCCGCCATACACCATAGTGACCACTCGCAGCATCTCCGCGTCCGTCACTCGGCGACCGCCAATCATCGTGCTCTCGATGCCCAGCCCCGCAGCCACCTTCGTTGCCGAGCGTCCGCCACCGTGCACCAGCACTTTCTTTCCTTCAATGGCGGAGAAGTCCTTCAGGAGTTGCTGGAGGCTCTCTTCGTCCTCCACAATCTTCCCGCCCACTTTCACTACTGTCAGTTGATTCATGTCTCTATACGCTAAACGTTAACTTCTATACGATTATCTTTTTCATTTCTTACCTCTCAACGAATACTTGCCACCACATACTCCGACTGGGTGGCGATACGGAACTTCCCGCCCCAAATGCCGAGTCCTGAAGACACGTAATACTGGGTGTTGCCCCGCTGATGGCTGCCCCACGAGCACTCATAGATGGCATCAGTCACCCACGAGGCGGGCCACACCTGTCCGCGATGCGTATGCCCGCTCAACTGGAAGTCGATGCCCGCCTTCTCGCTCTGTTCGAGGTGGTAAGGCTGATGGTCGAGCAGGATGGAGTATTTGGAGGTGTCCACTTGTGCCACCAGGTCCTTTACGCTCTTGCGGCGAGGGTTGGTGCGGTCGTCGCGTCCGATGATGACGAAGGTGCTGTCCACCTCGGTAGCGCTGTCGCTCAGCAGGTGGATGCCAGCATCCTCATAGAACTTCTGTGCATTCGGCTCGCC
>CALAVF010000174.1 GCA_937892315.1 uncultured Prevotellaceae bacterium
TTTGTCCTCTTTTTCTTGAAATTCAAAAAAAAATCCCTAAAAAATGAAAAAAAAGCGGTTTTAAAGAATAACATATCTTAAAAGTCCTTAACTTTGCAGCGGTTTTGAAAGCAAATTGATTGTTTAACAAATTAAAAGTAAAAGAAAATTATGAAGAAGTTGGTTTTCGCAGCCGTTGCTGCAATCGCTCTCACAGCATCTGTATCATTCGTATCTTGCAACAACACTCCTGCTCCTGCAGCAGTTGACACTGTAGCAGTTGACACTGAGGTTGTAGAGGAAGTTGCTGACACTACTCTTGCTGCTGACTCTCTTGGTGCTGACTCTCTTGTTGCTGAGTAATTAGAGCACACCACTTCCTGGACCATGGGTCCACGAGAGAATTGAACCTGCAGACGACGTCTTGCAGGTTTTTTTTGTGCCCGTATCTTCCGGAGGCAATATAGATGCACCCGAGGGGTACGGTCGGGTGTACCCCTCGGGTGCGATGACGTGTACCCCTCGGGTGCGGCAATCAAAGGGAAATGCGTTTTTTACGATGCCATGCTGATGCCACGCTCAAACGCCATGTGACGCAGGTTGAGAACGGCGTATCTCATGCGGCCCAGTGCGGTATTGATGCTGCAATTGGTCCTGATGGCTATCTCCTTGAAGGACAGTTCATCATAGACACGCATCAGCAGCACTTCACGCTGATTGTCGGGCAGCAGGGCAATCAGGTCTTTCACCTCCTGGAGTGTCTGCTGGTCAATCATTTCCTGCTCTCGGTTCTCGTTGACGGCAATGCTGGGATCATTGAAGAGGTCAATCTCCGATTCGTCGTTGGAGATGATTTTCTCTGTGGAAGCCGTGCGGTAATGGTCAATCAGGTGGTTGTGTACAATACGCATCATCCACGAGGAGAACTTGCCGTTTTCCTCGTACTGACCGTTTTTCAGGCGTACAACCATCTTGACGAAGACGTCTTGGAAGAGGTCTTCAGCCTGTTCTTGATTTTTTACCGAATATAAGAGGTAGGAAAATACCTTACCCTCGTAGCGCTTCAGCAAGATGTCGAAGGCGCTGTTATTGCCATTCATAAATAAACTTACCAACTCTTCGTCGGTGAGTTCTTTCAGATGCTTCATTATGCTTCTTGTATTGGTTTAGCGTAATGTATCTTCGATAGGCAATATGTTTTTAGAGGGTTAAAAATTTAGTTTATTTCACAAATGACGTTGCAAAGTAACATCTTTTATTTGAAAAATGCAAATTTTTCACATAAAAAATGCGTTTTCTGCTATCTTGTAGCCTCTCAGCAGGTCTGAAACGGGCATTTTCTTCTTTCCTTCCAGTTGCAGCACCTTCACGTTGAGCCATCCGTCCGCTGTGGCGACTTTCAGGCAGGTCTTGCCGTCTGACACGATGCTCCCTGGTTGGCATTGAGGGTCGCGGATTTCTTTCTCCGTCTCGAAAATCTTGACGGATTTGCCGTTCAAGGTGGTCCAGGCAGCAGGATATGGGCTGAGTCCCCGGATGAAGTCATACACCCGCTTGGTGGGCTGATTCCAGTCGATTTGGCAGGTCTCACGGAAGATTTTGGGGGCAGGAGTCGGTTCCACATCTGTGATGGCATCCTGCGGAATGGACGTGACAGTTCCTGCAATGATGTGGTCAACGGTTTCTGTGACCAGTTTTCCGCTCAGAATCATCAACTTGTCGTGTACAACTTCCACATTGTCAGTGTCTTCTATCGGAATACGCACTTGCTGAATGATGTCGCCCGTGTCGATTTCATGCTTCAGGAAGAATGTCGTCAGGCCCGTTTCGGTCTCTCCGTTGATGACAGCCCAGTTGATGGGGGCGGCACCACGATACTTGGGCAGCAGACTGGCATGGGCGTTGAACGTGCCGAGGGGCGGCATACTCCATACGACCTCGGGCAGCATCCTGAATGCCACAACGACTTGCAAATCAGCCTTCAGCGCTCTCAACTCCTCCACGAAGGCTGGGTCTTTCAACTTCTCGGGTTGCAGCACTTTCAGCCCTTTCTCCACGGCATATTGCTTCACGGGGCTGGGTTGCAGCACGCTGCCGTGCCGTCCCATGGGCTTGTCTGGCATCGTCACGACTCCCACGACATGGTATCCCCCTTCCACAAGGGCTTTCAGGCTCTCCACCGCAAAGTCGGGCGTGCCCATATACACGATTCTGAGTTCTTCTTTTGTCATTCTTCTATCCTCTTTTTTCATGGAGCGTCAGCACCTACTCCTTACTAAATTTAATCAACGTCTCACGATAACTTTTGAACAGGCCTGAACGCGAGATAAAGCCGATGTAATGATGATTCTCGTCCACCACAGGCAGATTCCATGCCCCTGTGTCCTCAAACTTCTTCGCCACCACCTTCAGCGAGTCGTTTGCCATCAGCACGGCAGGCGGCTCTTTCATGAAGTTCGCGACCGTATATTGACGATACAGTTCCGCACGGAACATATACAACCTCACCGAGTCGAGCGACACCACGCCAATCAACCTGTCGCTCTGGTCGAGGACAGGGAAGATGTTACGATGTGATTTTGAGATGGTTACAGCCAGTTTTCCTAAGTCCATGTCAGTCGTCACCACCTTATAATCCTTCTCGATGAGCGACCCCAGGCTCAGCACCGTCAGAATGGCGCTGTCCTTATCGTGTGTGATGAGTTGCCCACGGCGTGCCAGACGCATCGCATAGATGCTGTGAGGCTCGAAAATGTTGATGGTCAGATAGGAAACGACTGCCACAATCATGAGCGGCACAAACAGGTCATATCCGCCGGTCAGTTCGGCAATGAGGAACATGCCGGTCAGCGGGGCGTGCATCACACCCGACATGAGCCCTGCCATGCCGTAGAGTCCGCAGTTTTCGGGCGAAAGGAAGCCTGCATGACCATCCGACAGTCGGAATCCCATGTCCCACAGGTTGCCAAAGATGAAGCCGGCAATGCACCCGAGGAACAAACTGGGTGCAAACACACCGCCACATCCGCCGCCGCCATTGGTTGCTGTCGTGGCGAACACCTTGAACACCAGCACCAAACCGAGGTAAATCAACAGGTTGTTGTCGTTCCCGTAGAAGAGGGTGTTGTGCATGATTTCCTTTGCTGACACATTGTTAATCAGTTGGTTAATCACATCGTATCCTTCGCCGTACATGGCTGGGAAGAAGAAGATGAGCACGCCCAGCACCACGGCACCCAGCATGAATTTGTACCGTTTCTTCTTGATGCGTCCGAAGATGCCCTCAAACCAGTTCATCGAGCGGGTGAAGTAAAGGCTTACAAGTCCACAGGCAATGCCCAGCACGATACATCCTGGGATGATGTCGATGGTAAACGCCTTGCTCAGATTGAAGTCGAATTGTGGTGCTGTGCCATAGAAAGCGTATGATACACAGACAGATGTGATGCTTGTGACCATCAGCGGAAGCAACGACGAGAAACTCAAATCGAGCATCAGCACCTCCAGCACGAACACCAATCCGGCAATGGGCGCCTTGAACACTCCCGACACCGCACCTGCCGCACCGCATCCCACCAGCAGCGTCAAGGTGTTGGGGGGCAGATGGAAGCGTTTTCCGAAGTCTGAGCCCCATGCCGCACCTGTCAGCACAATCGGCGCCTCGGCTCCTACCGAACCACCGAAGCCAATGGTGATGGCGCTGGCGATGATGCTCGACCATCTGTTATGGGATTTGATGCGGCTTCTGCCCCTCGACATGGCATAGAGAATCTTCGTCACGCCATGGCTGATGTCGCCTCGCACAATATACCTCACAAAAAGCATCGACAGCAGAATGCCGACTGCCGGAAACACGAGGTAGAGTAGGTTGGTGTCTTCCGCCGCAAACCCCGATGTGAGCAGGTGCTTGATTTCCTCAATCAGCGACTTCAGGACGAAAGCGGTCAAGCCTGTGCATACACCAACTAACAGACTGAGCATCAGCACAATCTGCCTCTCTGTGTGGTCGCCCTTTATCCATTCTGTGATAAAGTTGTTGACCCTGATTTCCTTTCGTCTGATTCCAATGATATTCATCTATCTTTCATTTGCTTACACCCCGCATGGTCTCCCCTCGCCCTCTACGGGAGAGGGGCTGGGGGAGAGGGTCTTTTTATTCCCTGATAATCGTAAACTGCCCATTGCTTTTCATCTTGATGATGCTGCTGGGCTTATGCTTTTCTTTGCTTTGGCGGCTATACTTCACCACGTAATCCACCGCTTCCTTAATCTCCTCGCTGATTTCGCCAAATGTTCGTGGCGTCGGCTCTCCGCTGATGTTCGCGCTTGTGCTCACAATCGCCTTTTGGAATCGGAAACACAGTTCCTTGCTGAATTCCTCCCTTGTGATACGCAGGCCCACACTGCCGTCTTCTGCCATCAGATTGGGCGCCAATCCTGTCACGCCGTCAAATATGACCGTCAGTGGCTTATCGCTCAACTCCATCATGTCCCATGTCACGTCAGCCACATTCCTCACATACCTTTGCAGGCGTGACTCGCTGTCAACCAGGCAGATGAGTGCCTTGCTGTCCTCGCGCCGCTTGATTTCGTACACTCGCTTCACGGCTGCCTCATTCGTGGCATCACAGCCGATGCCCCACACCGTATCGGTAGGGTAGAGGATGACCCCGCCTGCCTTCATCACCTCAATCGCCTTTTTTACTTCGTCCTGTAACATACGCTTCGCTAAATGATAGGTTCTCTATGCCGCGATACTGTCGCGGCTAAAACTCGCTTGTAAAATGAAACTTAATCTTCTTGAAATCCTGCTGAGCCATCTGCAACACATAATTGGAGTCTGCCAAGAACACGTCCCGGCCCTCCTTGTCCTTTGCCATGTACTGATACTTCCGCTTCTTGAAAGCCTCCAACTCCGCATCATCCTCGCTCTCAATCCAGCAAGCCTTATACAGACTCACAGGTTCCCACTTGCACTTTGCATTATACTCATTTTCAAGTCGATACTGAATCACCTCAAACTGCAACTGCCCCACCGTTCCGATAATCTTGCGGTTGTTGAACTGGTTCACAAACAACTGGGCGACACCCTCGTCCATCAGTTGGTTGATACCTTTCTCCAGTTGCTTCGTCTTCATCGGGTCAGCATTCTCGATATACTTGAACATCTCTGGCGAGAAACTGGGCAACCCCTTGAAATGCAACTGCTCACCCTCCGTCAGCGTGTCACCAATCTTGAAGATGCCATTGTCTGGCAAGCCCACGATATCCCCCGGATATGCCTCGTCAATCGTACTCTTTCGCTGTGCCATAAACTGCGTAGGGCTGGAAAAACGCACCGTCTTTCCGTTCCGGACGTGCAGATAAGGGGCGTTCCTTACGAACTTGCCCGAACAAACCTTGCAGAAAGCCGTACAAGACCGATGGTTGGGGTCGATATTCGCCGTTATCTTGAAGATGAAACCCGTGAACTTCGGCTCTTCAGGCTTCACCATGCGCTCTTCCGCGGTGGTCGGACGTGGGTTGGGGGCAATCTCCACAAAACAGTCAAGCAACTCCTGCACACCGAAGTTGTTCAGTGCCGACCCGAAGAATACAGGAGCCACTTCTGCCTCCAGATAGGTGTTCACGTCAAACTCGTCATACACCCCGTCTATCATCTCCAAGTCCTCACGCAACTTTTCCGCATCCTGCTCACCCACCTGCTCGTCCAGTGCCGACGAGTGGATATCTACATTCACCTTCTCCGTAACTACCTGTTTATTAGGCGTGAACAAGTTCAGATTCTGCTCGTAGATGTTATACACACCCTTGAACCTCGCCCCCTGATTGATTGGCCAGGACAATGGGCGAACCCTGATTTGCAGTTCACTCTCCACCTCGTCCAGCAGGTCGAACGGATCCTTGCCCTCACGGTCCATCTTGTTGATAAACACAATGACAGGCGTCTTTCTCATGCGACACACCGTCATCAGTTTCCTTGTCTGCGCCTCCACACCCTTCGCGCCGTCAATCACGATGATGGCAGAATCCACCGCCGTCAGCGTTCTGAACGTATCTTCCGCAAAGTCCTGGTGGCCAGGCGTATCCAGAATGTTCACCTTGTAATCCCGATAGTCAAACTCCATCACCGACGTGCTCACCGAGATACCTCTCTGTTTCTCAATCTCCATCCAGTCGCTCGTCGCCGTTTTCTTAATCTTGTTACTCTTCACGGCACCAGCCACCTGAATC
>CALAVF010000175.1 GCA_937892315.1 uncultured Prevotellaceae bacterium
ACACCGCCTCGGCGGTCTGAGTCACACCACTTGGGCGGTGTGACTCAGACCACTTTTGAGGTGTTGAGGGAATGGCTTGGAGGCTTTTTTGTGGGATACTGGAAATGAAACTTAAAAGGAATGGTTAGATATGAGAATTTTGGTTACAGGATGCCAGGGGCAACTTGGAAATGAGATGCAGTTGCTGGCAAAGGAGAATGGGCAACATGAGTATTGGTTCACGGATGTGGTGACGCCGGAAGGCTCTGTGGCTCAGAAACTTGACATCACGAACGAGGCGGAGGTGGAGGCTTTCGTCAATGAGAAGGAGATTGACTGTGTGGTCAATTGCGCGGCGTTCACGGCTGTGGATAAGGCGGAGAGCAGCGAGGAACTGTGCAATCTGCTGAACAACATGGCTCCGGGGTATCTGGCTAGGGCTGTGGGCAAGCGGGGCGGATGCATGGTGCAGGTGAGCACGGATTATGTGTTTGACGGAACGAGTTGTAAGCCTGTGACGGAAGAGCAGCCGACGTGTCCGAACTCGGTGTATGGCAGGACGAAGTTGGCTGGCGAGGAGAGTGTGAAGGCTGGATGCGGCAAGTATCTGATTATCAGGACGGCTTGGCTGTATTCGACCTTCGGGAATAACTTTGTGAAGACGATGCTCAGGCTGGGCAAGGAGAAGAAGGAGTTGGGTGTGATTTTTGACCAGGTGGGCACTCCTACGTATGCCCGTGATTTGGCTGTGGCGATTTTTGCTGCCATCAATCAGGGGATAGTGCCTGGGGTTTATCATTTCTCGAACGAGGGTGTGATTTCGTGGTATGACTTTACGAAGGCGATTCATCGAATTGCAGGGATTGAGGGATGCAAGGTGAAGCCGCTGCATACGGAGGAGTACCCTACCCCGGCGGCAAGACCGCACTACTCGGTGCTGGACAAGACAAAGATTAAGAATACATACGGGATTGAGATTCCTTACTGGGAAGATTCGCTCCGTGAATGTATCGCTAAATTATAGATAATGAACGAAATAGAAAGAAGAAGGACGTTTGCGATTATCTCGCACCCGGATGCCGGCAAGACGACGCTGACCGAGAAACTGC
>CALAVF010000176.1 GCA_937892315.1 uncultured Prevotellaceae bacterium
GATGGAGGATGGCTTTACGCTGCTGTCGAAGAGGATGCGCTCGCCATCTTGGCGAAAGGGAACCTCTGCCTGAGGGCTGTTGATGGCAGTAGTGAGGCCTTCGTAGGTGAACTTCAGCACATTGGAAGCGGGATACTGCATGTTGAGAACGGGAGAATTGAAGCAAATCATATCACCTTCGAAAGTGACTTGGGGCTTCTTGAGGAGTTCGATGCGTGTCTGGGTGCCGTCGGCATGCCAGAGCACAAGCGTGGAGTTTTTCTGTGCGTGGGCAAAGGCCGCCGCATCCAGAAGAAGGACGGCTACAACCGTGCGCAATAAAGTCAAATGGTTAGTTTTCATCTGCTCATGGATTTTAAAGGTTTGTGTAACTATGTTCAAAAGAAGGAAACAGCATGCGCGGAAAAAGCATGTCGCATCATTTCCGCCCCAAAGGTAAGGATTTCCGTTTTTACCCCCCCCGATTAACTTTCTTTAACCTCAATAAGGACACAATGGCCTTAAAAACACCTTGAAATGACGTAAAAAGGGGGAGAAAAAGACACAATTCTGCATCCACAAAAAAGTTTTCAGTATTTTTTCCGTACCTTTGCAATGACTTTCAATATCGGCACACATGGAAGATTCATCTAATAGACAAATATCCAACCTCGTTGACGAGCCACAATGGTTTGCCCTGAAGGTGAGTCGAAAGGAGTCGCAAGCGGTGGCAATTCTGGAAAAAGCAGGATTGCGAACCTACTGCCCTCTGGTGGAAACAGACACAACCATCATGGGGAAGAAAACGATTGTGAAAAGACCACTGATTCCGAACACGTTATTTGTCTATGCACCTTTTCGCTATCTGAACATCGTCAAAAACGCCAATCCTTTCATCACCTACTGCTACAAGAAACTTGACGGGAAATATAAGATTCTTCAAGTGCCGACCCGAGAGATGGAACTGTTCATCGACTCATCGACCAAGATGCAAAATGACATCACCTATTTCCGCCCTGAGGAAGTTGAATTGCAAAAGGGAGACAGGGTGCGTATCGTCGGAGGGGTCTTCGATGGATATGAGGGCACGCTGCTAAAGGCAAAAGGGCGTGCTAAACGTATGTTTCTCATCAACTTCGAGATGTTGGGAGCACTGGGCACTCATATTGAACCTCAATACATTCAGGTACTCAAATGACATTCGAGCAACGTCTTCCCCCCGCTTTACCCGCATTCATCAACGGAAAGAACTTCCGCAACATGACGTATATAAACAAAAAAAGCAGCCCGTTAAGGCTGCTTTTCTTATTGACAAGTAGAATCGCTATGGAAGGTCAACCGTCCAATAACTATGGGTTGGCGTGATGCGACCAAACTTGCCCCACTTGGGATGATTCTTAAATTTCTGAAGACCTGCGGCTGGAACATTCAAACGAGTGACATGAATCTCGCTAAACACATCCTCGCCCAACTCGAAAGGCTCTGTCACGCGAAGATTAACCTCTGCAAGACTGGTATTGATAAAAGCCTCGTCATCAATAAATTCCATCGTTGTTGGCATATTCATCTTCTGGATAATCGTACCATTGAAAGCACGCTTGCCTATCTTCTTCAGACCTTGAGGAAGATTGATTTTCAACAACCCCCAACATCCTTGGAAAGCACCTTCGGGAATGACCTCTATACCCTTCGGTAAAACGATAGAAGTCAGTTTCTTGCATGTGCTAAAAGCATAAGGGGCAATGGTTGTTGCGGCGGCAGGAACGACGAACTCACCCGTCTTGCCTGGAGGGCAAAGAATGAGGGTCTTTCCATCCTTAGAATAAAGAACGCCATCTATCGTCTTATAAGTGGGGTTATTGCTATCCACCTTAAACGCAACCAATTTGAAACAATGGTCAACTGCATGAAGACCAATAGAATCAACGGATGCAGGAATAGAAAGTAAGGTCATTTCAATGCTCTTATAGAATGCAGAATCTACAATTGCCGTCTGACCGTCAGGAATGACCACTTCACCTTCGTTCTGAGCCTTTGTGACAGAAAATGTGAGAAAGGCAAAACACAATATCAATATCTGTTTCATCTCAATTCTTTATTTAGTTTTATTCCAAGATCTGACTCTTGCCACCATCTCTATCCAAGAAGAAAATAACGGCACGGTTCCACTCGTTTACTGATGCGTAAGGCTGAACGGTATCACCCTTATAATCAATACGAAGACGATTGGCAGGAACGTGGAACTCGTTCACCAACATATCGTAAACGGCTTGCGCACGCTTCTGCGAAAGACGAAGGTTGTAAGCAGGGTATGCGGTTTCGATATCAGCATAACCCGTCACAATCAGATTGATGTCTGGGTGAGTTTCCAAGAAAATTGCCACACTCTTGACATTCTTCTTCTGAGCATCTGTAATATAGTAACGGTCAACGTAGAACGAAATCGTTGTCTGCAAAGCCTCGCTGAGTTTGATTTTTTCAAAGATTTCTGGGATAGACATGTTGGCCTCGTTCAAACGTTCATTTTCATCACTTGCCATTTTGTTCAGACGCTCAATCACTGCTGCATTCAAGTGCTTCACATAATGGAAACGACGACGACCATGACAATCCTTGAAGTGGAACTGAGCACCGACAAGAACATCAAAATAAGTATCGTAAACACGGTCGTATGAGATACCATTATATTCATCGTCGGTACCATTGAACGTAACTTCCGCTATCACATCCAATGCCGGACTTATTTTCCAACGCCCTTGCAAACCGACATGTGCCGCGAAATAATTACCAGGTTCCGTATTGACGTTGTAATATTGGGTAATAGTTTTTCCATCCTTTTCGTACGTCACACCATCTTTCCATGCCGTCAATTTGTCCTTATCAAAACCAAAAGAGCGGTTGTAACCAAGACCAATAATACCAATAAGATTGAAAAGTCGGTCTTCCTTATATTTAAGCACAATATTCGTAAGATTGACCAAACCATCCAGATATACGGACATGATTTTAAAGTCATAATTTCCAAACGGATATTTTTCTCCAGCCACAGGATTCCAGCCATTTTTAACCAAATCAGACAACTCCCACCCAGCACGGCCGACCTGTGGATGAACACCCGTCGTGAGACGAACACCAAATCCAGGATAAATCCATTTACCAACACCTAAGTTAAAACTCAGTTTCTCATTATCAAAGAACTTACCAAAACGGGTATTTTCAGACATAGAGTGGCTAAAGCCCAATTGTCCAACAAGAAATATATTATCAAGGAAATGATAATCATCCAAATACGCCATCTCGTCATAGTACAAACTGTCAGCATCCAACTGCAAACGAGAGAATGTCGAATCCACCGCCTGATACGACTGAGCAAATAGAGCCGTATCCATCAGCAACGCAACAAATAATATATATATTTTCTTCATCATATACATCTACATAAATTGAAAATGCCCGTTCTTTTATTCTCAATTAATCATTTACTATGAATTCTATATAATCCCCCACAGGTTTTATATTCTTCTCATTCGCTACAATACGGACTTTAGAAGCAGGTATCTCATAGCGTTCAAGAAGAATATCAAGGATTGCCTGAGCACGTTTGCGGAACAACTTATCATCTACAGCCGTACTATTCGTAATATAGATAATACTTCTTGGCGATTTTGCCCAAGCGTACGCTGTTGTATAAATATTGGTTTGCTGCAATCGATCCACTGTCGCCTCGTTCGCATCAAAAGCAATCAGAGTGTACATGACTTGTGCTTCCACATCAATGGTGTCGGTCATTTCCTCCAACTCTGCACGGCGTTTCTTCGTCTTCTCACGAGTATCATTGATGTCCTTCAGCCTCTGCCGATAAACTTCCATATCATGACGTGGGTAATAGAAACCAGGGGCTTGACCACCTTTATTGTTAAAGCGATAACTCAAACCCATAAGTACATCCAGGTGACCATCCCAAGTATTCTTTGTGGTAGGGTTGCTATCGTATGAATTATCAAGAATGTTTTCAACAGCCTCGACATGAAGATTCCAATTGCGAGCAATCATAAATGTTCCAGCAAGACCCGCACGAATATTCACAAGCGAGTGCTGACGATTTTGGTATTTATCTCGATTCCATAACTGTTGCGAATGACTATTGTCCATAGACTGGGCTTCTGCAAATTTTTCTGTTGTATAGCCTCTCGAAACCGAACCACCAATACCGACAATTCCCTGGAAATGGAATTTTCGGTTCTCACGGAAACCGCAAATCAAGTTCGTGAAATTCAGCAAATATTCCAGATTCAATCCATACGAATTCCATTTGAAACGATTATGATTCATCCAGCCATAATCCACCTTACTTCCGTCATCCATCGCCACTTCTCCAAACAAGTCGTCTGTCACACCCGTATTACGAATATAATTAATCTGCATCCGGAATCCACTAATAGGCGTAATCTCTTTACCCACCGTAATAGCAGCAGCAGGACCCATCACTCGCCAGAAACTCGAATGAGAATCATCACTACCCCAGTTGGATGTCACACCACCATATAAGCCAATATACCAGTTATCTTGAAAATGGGTATTTGCAACATATCTCTTTTCCACCAACGGGGCTTTCAATTCTTCAAAAATCTGAGCAATGGAGTCCTTGTCATTTTGGGCAAATGCCATGACACTCACGAATGCCATGGCCATCATTAACCCCGTCCTTTTTATTATATCATGAATCTTCATATCACCTAATGCTGATTACCTATTTCTATATCTATTCTAATTCTCTGTCAATCAATTCATATTTGGAATTATTGCTCTTAAATTCTGGAACAATCTGCTTCATCTTGCGTACAATTTGCATCTCGTCGTATGTTCCACAAATCTCTGCCAGTTCGTCCAATTGCTTGCAAACTTCTTCATACTCATATTGTCTTACTTTGGCAATCCGAATCTTCGGATGAATCGTTGGCACTTCCTCTTCTCCCTTAAACAAAACCTCTTCATAAAGTTTCTCCCCTTCACGCAAACCTGTATATTGTATCTCCACATCTCTACGCCCACTATTTTGAATCATCCTCTTTGCCAAATCTGCAATTTTCACAGGCTGCCCCATATCAAAAACAAAGACCTCGCCACCATTACCCATCGTTCCTGCTTCAAGCACCAACTCACAGGCTTCTGGTATGAGCATAAAATACCGAATGATATCCGGGTGGGTGACCGTCACTGGACCGCCTGCTTCTATTTGCTTCTTAAACAATGGGATAACAGAGCCGTTCGAACCGAGAACATTTCCAAATCTGGTTGTTACGAACTGTGTATGAGTTTGGCCTTCCTCAGAATACTTTACCAAATGAGCATTAAGGCTTTGTACATAAATTTCACAGAGTCGCTTTGAGCATCCCATAACGTTGGTGGGATTCACCGCTTTATCGGTAGAAATCATCACAAATTTCTTCACGTGATTCTTCACTGCCAAATCCGCCAAAATCCGAGTTCCGATTACATTGTTTTGAATACTAACGCTTGGATTATCTTCCATCATCGGAACATGCTTATAAGCAGCCGCATGAAACACATAATCAGGTTTATATCTACTAAAGATTTTATCCATGCGGACTTTATTAGCAATCGTTGCAACCAGAAACAAAGCATCGATATATCCCCATTTCTTACGTACTTCAAGCATCAAATCATGCATTGGTGTCTCCGCCTGATCAATCAGAATCAGTTTGGCGGGGTTATAGGTTGCAATCTGACGAACCATTTCGCTACCAATACTGCCAGCAGCACCAGTAATCAGCACTCGCTTTCCACGCAACAACTCTGCGATTCTCTCCATGTTGATCTCAATCTCTTGACGAGGGAGCAATTCAACCTCTTCACGTACATTCTCACGTACCAAATCGGCAATATTTCTCGCTACGACTCGCCAAATCCAGAGAAGCACAGTTGCTCCCACAAAAGTAAGAACAAACACACGATAGGGAACTTGTTCTGTAAATGGCATCATATCCACAGCCCATCTAAAGACGATACACAAAACAGAACCAAGCAATGTTGCTAATGCTGTGCGTGACAAGTCTTTAAAACCTAAGACACGAGAAACATCCGTATACGTATGAAAAACACGCATTCCCATTCCATAGAACACCATGTCTATCAACAGCGTATACAACATCAAAGAGCCATTGCCGACAAGTTTTGCAGGGCCATAAACCAACATATACATCAGTATCATGGATGTGAAAATAATCACAGAATCCAAGACACTAATGGCCCAAAAAGGCAAAGCCTCCCTTGAAAAGTACCAACTCGCGAACTTACGTATTATGCCCTTTTTACGCATATTCAGCAATTCTTCGTTTTGATAAACGATGCAAAGATACAGAAAAAACTTCTTTCAATAGACATTTTTATACTATTTCTTCACGTTTTGGAGCCATTTTCACAAAAAAAACGCGATTACGTAGTCTTTAAGGTGTTAATGTTCCATCATTTGAAACACAACACCATCAATCCATTCACCTTTCATCGGAAAAGGAGGCTGTGCATCTTCATCAAATGTTGTTTCAAACCGAGACTCATCAACATTGTAATATTTGACTAAAGCCTTCCTGACTGACTCAACACGCCTTTCCGCCAAATGCATATCATGCGATTCGCTTTTGAGAGAGGCCCCGCAATACCCTTTTATCAAAAGATTCACCTCTGGGTGCTTCTTCAAGAAATCAGCAACGATACGCAAGTTCTCCATCTGATAATCATTCACAAAAGAGCGGTCGATGTAAAAAGAAATACGAGTTTTCATCAATTTGCCAAATGCAACCACCTCACTTGCCTCTCTATCCCTGTACTCTTTCTCTTTCTCTGCATCCAAAAGTTCTGAAACCTTGTGTTCTTCTGTCCGCAATGCCGTTGCTTCCCAGCGACGTACCTTGTAATAACGATTGTTGCCATAGTGGTCCATCAAATGCACCTTAATTCCGAGAGAGACATCCACATATGGGTCAAAACTAAAGCCCGTAGCATGTTTCACCCCATTATAACTGTCCCCCACCATGTTATAAGCACCTTGCAATGAAATATCTACAGCCTCATCAACCTTAAACAAGCATTGCAAACCAGCCCTTAACCCCAAATTCAAATGGTCTGTCCCGTCAACGGGATATCCATATCGTTCCCATCGTTCTGTCTTATCTTCAAAATTCCAAGAATAATTCACTCCTACACCCAGAAACATTTGTACATCTAAGATTCTTCGTTCATTATACCGACAGAACAAGTTTGTTAAACTCATCATCTCATCCAGATACCCAACAACAATGTTATAGCAATAATCTCCATCTCCCAACAACGAACTAAGAGCAAGTGCCTCTTTACTCGCCCAACTCCGCTGTCTTCTGAATCCGAAGTTCAGCCGTGCGCTCCACACTTTTGAGAACTGTTTTCCAACACCGAAATCAAACAATGGCTGGCACATTTTCAAAACGCCATGATCAGCAGTATTCTCTGCCATTGAAAGACTTGTACCACCACCAAATTCCAAAAACCAATTGTCCGAAACACTATAGGGCCTCCAGACATTGATCACTTCTGGAGCGACCTGCTTGGGGGCTTCCCACTTAGGACGCTTCGGGGCTTTCCATTTTTTCTGTTGCTGTGCAAAACCAGTCATTGCAACAGCAAGCATCATCAATATAACATAAAATCGCCTCATCCTTGACTTGATAGATTCTCAATGATTTTTTTTACGATATATTCCACTTCTTCTTCGCCAACATAAGGTCCACTTGGCAAGCAAAGTCCACAATGGAACAATCCTTCACTCACACCATTCACGTATGCAGGTGCATCCTTATACACAGGCTGCAAATGCATGGGTTTCCACAAGGGGCGTGTCTCAATATTTGCAGCACTCAACTTTTCAATCATTGCCAGCATATCGCCATTCAGCCAATGCTTCTTGTCTTCAAAACGAATCGTCGAAAGCCAATAGTTCGGTTCCATGTATGCCTCTGGAGCACTATGCACCATCACCTCAGCAATATCAGAAAACAGTTCCTCATATCGCCGATGTACCCATTGATGGTGGCGAATATGCTCCTCCGCCACAGCCATCTGCCCACGTCCTATGCCAGCACAGATATTTGACATACGGTAATTATAGCCGATTTTCTCATGCTGATAATACGGGAACGGTTCACGGGCCTGAGTGGCATAGAACATCACCCGTTTCTTGCTTTCCTCGTCTGGACAAATCAAAGCACCTCCACCACTCGTTGTAATCATCTTATTGCCATTGAACGACATCACGCCATAGGCACCAAACGTACCACAAACCTGTCCCTTATATTTTGAGCCGAACCCTTCTGCTGCATCTTCAAGCACAGGTATCTCATAACGGCATGCCACTTCCATGATTTCATCTATTTTTCCAGGCATACCATACAAATACACAGGAATAATGGCTTTTGGTTTCTTTCCCGTCTTGGCGATTCGGTCTTTAATGGCTTCTTCCAACAATTCAGGACTCATGTTATACGTACCGGGCTCACTATCCACAAAGACAGGGGTTGCCCCTTGATAGACAACAGGATTGGCACTGGCGGCAAAGGTGAAGGACTGGCATATCACTTCGT
Source organism: uncultured Prevotellaceae bacterium (assembly GCA_937892315.1). Next base: position 8,613 of record CALAVF010000176.1, read on the forward strand.
CTCCCTTTCCCACGCCCAACATAATCAGCCCCAAATGTATGGCCGCCGTGCCCGCACTCAATGCAACGACCTGTTTCTGCAGAGGTTCTCCATCACGTTGATTAGCAAAATTTGCCAACTCTTCCTCAAACGCATTCACATTTGGTCCCAACGGAACGACCCAATTAGTATCAAACGCTTCTTGTATGTATTTCTGTTCTTCACCACTCATGTGGGCAAGACACAAATAGATTCTATTCATCATATCAATATATTTTTTGCAAAAATACAATTATTTTATGAGATAACGACTATTTCTCTGAAAAAATTTCTTGATAGTAGTCCAATAAGCATTGTCTCACAAAGCCCTGCTCAAATCGGCTTGCCACCATCGAACGTGCATTTCCTGCCAATCTCCGCCGTTCTTCTGGGTGCTCCACCATCCACTTCATCGCCTCGAACAAAGCCTCCTCATCCCTCGGAGGAACAATGAGACCATTCTTCCCCTCTTCGATGATTTCTCTCGACCCGTTGATATCTGTCACAATACTTGGCAAATCCATCGCACCTGCCTCTATCACCACATTCGGGAAGCCCTCCCTGTAACTGGGGAATACAAACACATCGCCCATCTCATAGAAAATCCTTACATCTTTTTGGCTTCCAACGGATTCTATTGCCTCACACTCGTCTATCAGGTTCTTTGTTCTTGGCATAATCGGATCCAGATTTTCTTCATACGGACCCACAAGTATCAACTTGACCTTCGGATACAAATCATACAATCTCACAAAAGCCTGTGCCAACTCATTCATTCCTTTATCCCGCACAATCCTGCCAACAAAGACAAAAGTCAAAGAATCACCCGAATTGGGTTGCTTTATTCTCTCCCGCTTCCAATAATTTAGATCGATGCCCTTCACATTCCCAAATCCCAAAACTTTCATCGGTTTCTTTGTGATGCATCTTTCCAAATCATTCTTCACCCCTTCTCCTTCTGGTATAATATGTGTTGCGCACGCACAAGTCAACTTATCGGTCAAGATTAAAATTTGACGCAAAAGCCCCTCGGATGTCGGCCATACAAGCCCTGTAAATGTATGCACTCTCAATGGGACTTTCGTCCACCAAGCAGCCATCATGCATAATAAGCCCGCTTTAGGAGTCATCGAATGCACCATGTCTGGCTTTTCCTCTCGCAGAACTTTTATCAACCTCACAAGAGAGATGAAATCCTTCCATGGACTCACATGGCGTTCCATATTCACACCTATGGTCTTCACGCCCTCATGTTCACCCAATTCTTTTAGGTCTTTGTCTGGAGTTGACAATGCCACCACATCATACCCATCCTCCACAAGTTCCTTCAGAAGTCCCTTGCAGAAAATATTTAACGACATTCCAATGGTCGCCGCACGAATAATTTTCTTACCCACAGACCGTTTCTATAATCAACTTGATATCACCCAACAATGAATGGTGATAATAATAATCGAGATTGATTTTCACCTTATCGGGATATATGACCTCATCGTTATACTGTTGAGGATTGTCCACTTGTGCCAGAATCTCTTCTTCGTTTCTATACTTCAAGGAAGCAGGGCCTGTGATACCTGGTCGCAACTTCAGAATCAACCGATCTTCACCAACCAACTTGTCAGCATAACCTGGCACATCTGGACGAGGCCCTACAAAACTCATGTTACCAATCAGCACATTCCACAATTCTGGTAACTCATCTAATTTATAACGCCTCAATTTTGCCCCTAAAGGTGTAATACGATTTTCGCCCGCAACACTCACAGAACTACCGCCATGCCCCACAGTCATACTCCGGAACTTATACATCGTAAAGAGTTTCCCGCCTCGCCCTACTCGCTTCTGCTTAAAAATAGCAGGTCCGCCAGGCATTTTTATACGAATCAGCACCCAGACGACCAGTAACACTGGCCACAAGAAACACAAGCCCACAAAGGCAACCACTCTGTCAAATAACCACTTTGCCATAAAGAGTTCTGCGTTAAAGTTAAAGTCTTAAACTTCCTTTCTTTCTATCTTCAATCAACACATCTCCTCCTTCCAACTCTTCAACAACAATCACATCACATGCTTTCTCACTCGCCTTCATTGAACCAATATTTTCTTTATTGATACTTTCAAACATTCTCAAGCCCATCATGCTCGCCATTTCCATCCCCGCTGCACATAACTTTGTACATACGCCCTTACCTCGATGTCCTACATCCACTATTTTCCCCAAGAAACATTTACCATTGAAAAAACATCTCAAAAAAGCGTATCCGATCATCTCACCATCTTCTTCCATTACATACATCACGTATGAATCCCTTTTCAACAATTTTCTCAGCGTTTTCTCATCAAAAGCATGTGGTCGAAACCACTTAAAACTCTCCTCCGGCTGTTTGGAAAAAAACAGAGCCAACTTAGGAGCATCCTCCAACTCTGCAATCCTGATTCCATCTGCCAGACACTCCCCTATCCGATGTCTCTTCTGCCTCACCTTTGCGAGAAACAGGAAAGAATTTAGAGCCTCTATCCCTTCCCATATTTGAGGGACGTCTTTTTGTATAGTATGTGCCAACTCGTAAACCATCGTACCCATTCTAAATTATACACTCATCACACGTATTTGCAAACCTCTTTTCGCCAAAATTTTATTGAGCCATGTATAACAATAATAAAATAAGTTCTTCTTCCGAGGACGCTCTTGCATACGAAGATCCAATGCCCCATTATTCAATGGAGTCCATGCATGAAAATGGAAATGGATGCATACAACATCTTCCATGCTATGATATTTGGGAGAATCAAAAAAACGTGGAGGATATACATGGATATCTTCTCTCAAAACCTCCTTTTCCTCCACATTCAAAATCCGGCCCTTATAACCATATTGCTCTGCCAATTGACAATGTATCATTGGCATCGCACGCATATCATACCGCAAACCTTGAGGCAAATTCACATGGTTTGAAACAATAAAATGCCGATTCGTATAATAATCCAGGCAATCTTTAAGAAAAGGATGCCCTTTTTCTGCACCAAAACAATGAGATGTCAACAAATTTACATGTTCACAACAACTCTCCAGCATAAACTCTTCTGCTGACTCTTTACCAATGAACATTCGGCAGTTCAAAAATGGATCGAACGATTTATACACCGCCACATCGCCGTCCAACCAAATTCCACCATAATGATATACAGCATACACACGAATGGCATCCGCCGCAAACGCCCACTTCTTCACACTGGCAGCCTCATTTGCGAATAGAATATTTGCCTCAGACAAGGCCTCTGCATCCCACAATCTGAACTCATAATCAGGCAGATGACGTTTCCACGTTTCCATCATTTGAACAAATGGAGTCGGCATTTCATATCCCGAGAACCAACTATAATGAATTATTTTAGGAATCATTTCAATTTCTTTTCATATTTGGTAACACATACGGCACAAAAATCGTGCGATAAATACTTGCAGCCAGCCAATAATTGACGTAATTACTCATCACAATATCCATTACCTTCGCCGTCTTCCCTATCAGATGCATCGGCATGACACCAATCTCGTACAAAGTCGATTTTAATGCACTCCATTCCTTTCGAGAATAGGAAGAAGACAAAACGCGACTCATACATGGTATCATCTGCTGTTCTCTATATAACAACAAAACAGGCTTCATATTAGGGATTTCACAAGCATATCGTCCCAAAGAACGGAACAGATTCAAATAACTTTCAACAATCCGTCGCATAGACTTCACATTACGTTGACGAGTCAACTGCCCTTCTACAATCGTATATCTGTACACATTTGAATTTACGTATACAGTATATGGATTTTTCATAAACACATCTAAACAAAAAGCAGTATCATCACATAAAGCGTATGGGCGGAATTGAACACCGTGATTGATAAGAAAAGACTTTCTATACAAGTTTTGCCACACGAAATAAAGCATCCCTTGTTTGTAAAAATCAAAACCACCCCCCTCAAACACGATTTTGCCTTCTACATCATTTGTTTCATTCCAAGTTTTAGACACATAAGCATCCAAGGTGATAGAATCATAATGCAACACATCAATGTCGTCTTTCCAAAAGTGACCCAACAGATAGGAATAAGCATTGGGTATCAAATAATCATCCGCATCACAAAAAGTCAACACATCCCCTCTTGCAGCCATGATCCCAGCATTCCTTGCCGCAGGGCATCCACTATTCTCCTGCTCTATCATTCTTACAATCTGAGGATGTTTTTCTCGATAAGCCTCAAGCACTTTTTTCGTACCATCTGTGCTCCCATCATTTACACATATAATCTCATAATCTTCAACTCCCTGAACCAACAACGAGTCAAGACAACGAGACACGTACTTCTCCGCATTGTAAACAGGAACGATAACAGACAGCATCTTATTTTTTCAAAAGAAAAGAAGGTATTTTCTGGTAATTTTCTGAATGAACAAATTTCCACCCATCAACCAATCCTTTCACGTAATAATATGGAATTTTCAAGTTCAAATACACCAACCCTGCAAACAGATTGACAATCATCAGCCAAAGGGTCTTTACCATAAACCCGACCATGATGGATATTCGATTTTTCCCTCCTCTCTGCTTATCAACCTCATATATAGTCCTCCACCATACACAAAAAGTTGACCTTGCCCGAGTATAAAACATCGTTGCTTTTGAGCGATAATTGCCACTTGCTGTCTTTGCATTCAGATTCTTCACACCGCTATCATACAACAAATACATCTTGCCTCCATTTACGTGGAGTTTGTATGATTCCACCGTATCATCCATATATGAAAACGCCATCTCATCCATCCACTTTTCATCCTCCCAATGCAACCGCTGAATAGCCTCCTTTTTCCACAGAGCACAAGGTCCTGCCACATACTGCGTAGGCAATGCCTCAACACCATCCATCAACCCTTTCCCCAAATAAGAGAAACTCCCATTCGGATGTATCTTGAACGCCCAATTCTTGTCTCTATGCGGGAATACCAAATTCGTCACCATCGCATAAATCTTCTGCCACAAAGACAAATCTTGATTCTGATAAGTATCCGCTCCCACACAATCAGCCCCCGTCCCCACCATCACCTTCATCATTTTCGCCACACTATCTGGTGCCAACTCCACATCATCATCCAAAAGCAGCACATATTCTGTTTCGAGTTCGTGATATGGCAATGCTCTCTGTGCGACCATTCCCTTTTCTACCGAGATGTACTCTTCTCCACAATAACGTCCATTCTGCCAAACATCATGATTATCATCCGATATATATATCACAACCTTTTGAGGTTTTACGGTTAACCTCGAAAGAGATTCTAATTCCTTTCGAAATTTATCACCAGCCAGTCCTAATGTACGTACAGCAATACTATATGGAAAGACATTTAACTCCACATCCTCTATCACATGCCCATATTCATACACTTCCATATACTTCTTTGCCATCACACTAATATCAAACATTCGAGCCCTCTCTTGACATTTCTTCACGACCTCTTCACGACAATCTTTATCTTCACACACTTTTTGTATCGCCTCAGACAACGCCTGATCATCTCCATGGGGGAATAGGATTCCATAACCACCCACAATATCACGAAGCCCTTCCACATCACTCGCAATAAAAGGCTTTCCGCTTGCCATACCTTCCAAAGAAGACAAAGACACACCCTCATAATGAGATGAAAGAACTATCACATCGACCTTCGTCTGCAACATTGGGACATCGGTCTGGACGCCCAAGAACTTCACCCTTGAATCAAGTCTCAATTGCATCACTAAGGTGTTGCATTCATCAATCAACCCTTGCTCTCCTCCACCAGCAAACCATAATTGATAAGTTTCCGGCAACAATGCCAATGCACGTATTAAAGTCTGTTGATCTTTTTGGCTCCTAAAAGCGGAAACCATAAGAATCGTCTTATATGACATGCCCTTTTCTACTTGAGGACACGCGTTCTCAAACTGGCGAACATCAATACCATTGTATATCACCTCACACTTCTTATCAAAACGTTCCCCGATATGCCTCAACAAGTTCTTCTTTGTCAACTCGCTAATACAAACAATTTTGTGATAATGGCTATACATCCACCTATCCATCAAACGCCATCCCGCACTCCTCCGTCGGTTGGTTGTATTGTGTTCTGTCGTATACAACTTACGACCGACAAAACCATTTGCTATCGCCACATAATACTGGCAAGCCGTGTTATGAGTGTGTACTATATCATATTTCCGTATAAGAGATATCAGTTTAAAAATGTTCAACAATGAATACACAGAATTCCCTAATGCATGTATCACGATTCCTTTCCGCTCCAACTCATCATAAAAAGATGTCTTCACACCATCAAACACACACAATTCCACCACATCCCCACCAACCTTCATGCGGGGCAACAAGTCCACCATCAGTTTTTCCGCACCACCAATACGCAAAGAAGTGATTACATGCAAGATTCTCATACCATCAACATACTATATATGAAGGCAGATTCTTATATTGATCAGTCCTCACATATTGCACGCCTCGCATATTTCCACACCAATATGCCTTCACAAATTTGGGAGAACCATTCATCAGAGTAAAAACGAGACGAGTAAGAAATCCAAAGAAAAATCTATAAAAATAAGAAATATGACAAGAATAAGCAGTATTATCTTGTGGCCTATGATGATGCTACCGGGCTTGAGAGTTTTCGGCATCCAGTGATTATGGATCTGGCATTTGCTGATGATTTTGGGTTTGGATTTTAACCAATATAGATCGGAGAAATGACAATGACTGAATTCATGGAAAGTGATGATATAAGAACAGTTATTAAAACTAAGCTTCGTCAGAACTTTGATGGGAAGATTGTTCGGAAGGATTTGACTAAGAAGATCAAGGAAGGGGCTAATGTTCCGGTATATGTGCTGGAGTTTTTGCTCGGCCAGTATTGCTCATCTGATGATCCGGAAATTATCGAGCAAGGTGTTGAGAATGTTAAGAGAATCCTTGCAGATAACTTTGTGCGTCCCGATGAAGCTCAGAAGATCATTTCACTATTAAGACAAAGA
>CALAVF010000177.1 GCA_937892315.1 uncultured Prevotellaceae bacterium
TCGCGGGTGATGGTCCAGTTGAGGGAGAGGGAGGGGAAGAAGAGCAGATGGGTGTAGGTGTGCTTGTCCTGACGGATGCGGTCGTCGAGGGTCTGGGTGTAGAGTTCGAGGGGGAGACCGAGGGTGATGTCGAGGTCGTGGGACTCGTATTTGTAGGATTGGGAGAGGGAGAGGTTGTAGGTGTTGTACCAGAGGTCGTTGTTGGTGGTGGGATGCGACAGTGTCGCATCATAGGGGACTTGGAAGCCGTCAAGGTCGGTCTTGATGTTGTGGAGGTTGGCGGAGGCGTTGATGCCGTAGTTGAACTTGAAGTGGTCGGCAACGCGGATGTTGTAGCCCGTGTTGAAACGGGCGGCGATGTGGCGGGAGGTGAGGTCTTGGGTGTAGAAGTGGGAGGAGGGCAGCAAATCGGTGGCAGCATAGGAGGACGAAGGAGACAGGGAGTCGATGCCGACGGTGAGGGTGTTGGGGCGTTGGGCATAGCCGACGGAGAAGTGGAGGTCGAAGGTGTTCTTGCCGACGTTCTGGGTGGTGTTGAGGGTGTTGGTAACGGAGAGGGAGGGGCGACGGAAGTGTTGGGAAACTTGCTCGTCGCCGTAGTTGAGCGGCATGGCTCCTGATTGGGAGGTGGAAAGTCTTCCATCCACATGGTCGGTGTTCCATCCTGCATTCAGATTCAGCACATCGGCAAGGAAGCCCGTGGGCGAGTTGTTGCAGTAGCGGGCTTGGGCGGAGAGGTTGTGGAGGGTGGTGGTGCTCGTCATGGTCTCTTGGGTGAGCAGCCGGCTGTCGTCGGAGAGGAAGCGGTCGCTCTCGCTGTAGCCCTCACGGCGGATGCGGTCGTGGTGGTAGCCGACGTTGAAGGTCATCTCCTTGTGGTCGGAGAGTTTTTCGAGGTGGTTCATGCTGACCACGTGGGAATGGTTGTCGAGGGTGCGTTTCTGGGGCAGTCCCGAGCCTGTGGGCATGACCACGCCCATCGGGCAGAAGGGATAGAGCGGCACGGAGTTGATGCCATAGTGGGAGGTCAGTTCCTTCGACACGTCATCGCCCGTGTTGTTGCCTTTATACAGGCTCATGTTCTGCCGCGTCTTGGCAAAGTACATGCCGACGAGTTCGGCGGTCCAGAGCGGATTGCCGCCAATCGTCCCCTCCTGCCCTTCATGGAAGGGGGCGGCACCCTCTTGCAGCCCGCCACCCAGCATCGTGTTCACCGCCACGGTGCCCTTTGCCGAGTCTTTCAGTTTCAGGTTTATCGCCACGTCGTCGGTCAGTTCCTTGCCTTGCAGCATCTTCTTCTCCTGATGATGCTCCAGCACCTGCACGGTCGCCACATCGGAGGCGTTGATGTTGTTGGTGGCGATGCCGTAGCGTCCTTGCAGCAGGTCCATCTCTTCGACATAGAACTTCTTGATGGCTTTGCCGTTGTACTTGATGGCGCCATTGTCTGCCACCTCGATGCCAGGCATCCGTTTCAGCACGTCGCCGATGACGCGGTCGCCCTGCTGCTGATAGGCACCCACGAGGTAGTTGAGCGTGTCGCCGTTCTGCCGAATCTTGTCTGCCTTGACGGTCACTTCCTTCAGTTGCATGTCTTGCTGCCTCACGTGGAAGTCGAGCCGCCCGGAGCGGTTCTTCACCACGCTCACCTGATTGCCGATGGCGAGTCCTGCGGCGGTCACAGCCACAGAGTCGGCGGTGGTGGTGAATGTCAGTCGGTAATGTCCTTTCGCATCGGTGTCGGCAAAGCCGAGGATGCTGCCCTCCCCTTTGGGAGAGACGGTGATGTAGGCATCTACTGCGTTGCCCACGCTGTCGAGCACCACGCCTTCGAGGGTGGTCTGTGCATGGAGTGTGCCGCACAGGGCACAGAGGATGAGTGTGAGGGTTGTTCTGTTCATGGGGGTGGGGTGGATGTGTGATGTTATTCTTTGGCGGCTTTCACCAGATGCAGTTTGCAGTTGAGCATGATTGTTCTGCCCAGCAGGTGACAGTCGTAGGTGTAGCGGTCGGTGGCAGAGAAGGTGGTGTAGGAGTAGTGGTGGGTGTTGAGCAGGTTTTGGAGGGTGAGTTTCCACACGGCACGTTTGGTCTTATATTGGGCGGATGCACCGAGGATGGCAGCACTCTTGTATTGGTCGGTGGTGAGTTCTTGGCGGACGATGTGGGCGTTGACCTTCAGTTCGAGGTCGTCGATGGGGTAGATGCCCAAGTAGCCGATGGCGGTGAGGGCATCGAGGCTTTGGGTGGTGTCGAGATAGTGTGAGTAGTTTTTGGAGAAGCGTCCTTCGGCAGTCAGTTGCATCCACGAGAAGGGGTTGTAGGTGGCTTCGCCGCTGAGGGTGTAGCCGTAGTTGTAGGAGGTGATGAGGAGCGATTGCGACATGGATTCGTTGCTGCCCCAATAGCCAGAGGACTTGAAGATGAGTTTGGTGTGGATGGGGATGTAGGACTTCGAGACGCTGAGGTCGGCGCTGGCAGAGCGGAAGTGGCTGTCGCTCTGCAAGGCGGCGTTTTCCACGTCGGTGCCGCTGACGGTTTGAGCCGTGAGGGTGTTGCGTTTGCCTTGGTTCCATGCGGCGTTGGCAACGATGGTGAAGTAACTGTAGGGGATTTGGAACTTATAGTTGAGGTCGGTCGCCCACGTCTGCTGTTTGCCGATGATGCCCGATGCGGCAGATTGGGTGCGGTAGGTGGTGTGGACAGGAGTGGTGAGCAGGTCGAGAATGTCGCCCACGGAGGTGGTGTACTTGCTGTTGAGGCGTAGTTCCGACTCGCCGCTGAAGGTGTAGCGGAAGGCGAGGGAAGGATTGGTGCGGAGGAGGGAGTAGGTGCATTGGGTATAGTGCAGATGAAGCCATTGGAGGGTGGCACCCATGCCGAGATAGACCTTTCGGTTGGGCGACCGCCATTCGGTGCTGGGATAGAGGGAAGGGGCGAGTTTCCATCCTTGCACCCGTTGGCGGGCTTCAATCATCTGGTAGTTGGCAAGAAGGTTGAGGGGGATGTAGATACGCCATTGGTCGTCGATTTTCCAGATGTAGGAGGTGGAGTGGTTGGTCAGCAGGGAGGTGCTTTGGGCGGTTTCGGTGATGTCGTTCATGCTCAGTACAACGCTGGGCGAGCGTTGCAGTTGAATGTCGGAGGTGAGGCTCCATTTGTGCTTGCCGAGGCGGATTTTGGCTTGCAGGTTGTTGGTGAGGTTGAGGGCGGTGGCGGAGCGGTGTTGCGGGTTGAGGATGGATGTGGGGGAGGTGATGGCGGGGAAACCGCCATCCGCAGGGGTGGGGGTGTCGCTGTTTGCGAGGGTGAGGACGGGGCAGGTGTTCTGTTCAAATTGGGCTTTCAGGCGGAGGTTATCGCACAGGTAGTGGTTGGAGGCGTTGTCTTCGTATTTGAGGGCGATGATGGGGCGATGGAGGCGTGTCCAAGGGGTGCTCTCTTCGCGGATGGAAGTGTTGAGGCCTTGGGTGAAGTAGGTGGTTTGGGTGGCGAAGGTGTTGGTGTTTTCTTCGTAGGTGTAGTCGATGTTGGCACGCACCTGATGGGTGGTGTCCAGCCGAAGGATGCCGTTGAGGCTGCCGTAGCCGTTGGTTTGTTCCAGATGTTCGCCTACGGGAGGCTGACCGCCGCCCCATTTGCCCAGTTTGCCCGTGGCGAGCGAAGAGACGGTGTTGTTGCCAAAGTGGTCAATCATATCGTAGGAGCCAAAGTTGCCGTTGTTGCTGTATTTGGCGGAGGCAATGGTTTGGAAGTTGTCGGTGAACATCATCCCTGTCACCCCACCTGCGTAGAGAGATTCCCCCTCTCTCCACCCGACGCCCCAAGTCGGCTCGCCGAATGGCTTAAATTTCGCCTTCTTCGTCAACTTCACGTTCAGAGCCACGTCGGCACTCTCCTCGTCCGCATCTATCTTCTTTGCCTTGTGGTGACGCAGCACCTGCACCTGGCTGGTGTATTCGGCAGGGATGTTCTTCGTGGCAAGGTTGTACTTGCCGCCCAGCATGTCCAAGCCCTCGATGTAGAACTTGCTGATGGGGCGACCCATGTAGCGGATGGCTCCTGTGCCCGACACCTCGATGCCCGGCAACCGCTTCAAGCCATCCTCCAAGGTGACATCCCCCTTGCCCAAGAAGGAGGCGAGGTTGTAGGACAGCGTGTCGCCCATCCAGTTCAGCGGCGGTGCTTTCACCTTCACCTCTCTCAAGGCGATGGTGCGGGGCACGAGCATGATGTCTTCCACCGTCTTTGCCGTTTTCTCTTTTGCGGCAATGGTTTCTTTCTCGTATGCCACATGCGAGAACACCAGCACCATCCCCGCCCTCCATTCGTAGCGGAGCGTGTACCGTCCCTCCTTGTTCGTTGTGGTGTAGGCAAGCGAGCGTCCTGCCACTTCTGCCCTGACAATCACATCGGGGATGGGGTGACCTTGCAGGTCCTTCACCGTGCCCGACACCTCTTGTATTTGTCCGAAGGCGATGGCGGTTGCCATGAGGCTTGCCATCAGAAAAAGAAACGTCTTCATGGTTGGATGTGAGGATAAGTGAAAAGGTCAACGGCTTTCGCAAGTGGTTGACCTTCCGGTTAACCTTTGTTTAACTGATCTAAAATTACTGTTTAACTGATCTAAAATTACTGTTTAGCCATGCGAAACAACCCCTCAAGTGGTCTGAGTCACACCGCCTCGGTGGTCTGAGTCACACCGCTTCGGTGGTCTGACTCAGACCACTTGAGGGGTGACGAGCAGGGGTCGAGAGGGTCATTTCAGTTCGAGTGGTTGATAGTAGCGAACATTGTCTTTGTGGGGTGCGTAGATGCCGTTGTAGTACTCCACCCAGTCGGTCTCGCTCCACATGTAAGACTGAATCTGGATGTTGTCGCCTGCCGAGAGCCAATAGACAGGGTTCTCCACATAGCGAGGGCTACAGAAGAGTCCGTTGCGGAACTTGATGAACTTGTCGCGTGGCATCTTTACATGGTCGGGCTTGGGCTCGAAGACGATGGGGTAGTGTTCCGCCGTCAGGGCACGGAGTTCGAAGTGGTGGATGCCGTCGGCATCGTCTGCCATCACGATGAGTCCGGGGCAGCCGTGCAACTTCCAAGGTCCGGCGGTGGAAGGCACTTCGTCGGTGTAGAAGACCGTCCACGTCCTGCCGCCCAGTTCGCCCACGGCTTTCTTGCAGGGATAGGTGGCAATGGTGGCGGTGTCTTCCGAGAGTTTCCATCGGATGGTGTTCATGGGTTCGGCAATCTCGTAGGGCTTGGGCACCACGCCCTCACGGGTGGTCAGTTGACCTTCGGGCAGATTGGTATAGACGCATTCGGGCATCATGTTGACGCAATGCCCCCACATGCCGTGCAGCACGTCTTCGTTGCGGTGGCGGTGAACAAAATAGTCGTACCAGTAATATTCCATCATGCGGTTCACCTTCGTGCCCACCTGCACGGCAAGACGGACGGTGTCGGTGATGTCCTCGCCTGTCTTGCCCATGCGGGTCTTGCAGGCATAATCATATACTACGGTGAACTGCGAAACGTCCACGCTGTCTTTGGTTTCGCTGAAGCCACAGAGGGCTGCTATCCCTGCAAGCAGGGACAGAAAAAGTCTTTTCATGTTGTTGAATGGTTAAAGTTATAAATTCATGAAAAATTCGTGGTTAATTCATGGAAATTCGTGTTTCTTTTAACATATAATTATCATCAATTAACCATGAATTTTTCATCAATTATTTTTGTTTATTTAAGACGGAAGGTGATGGGCATCGTGAAACGGGTACGCACGGCTTCGCCCTTGTTTTTGCCGGGCATCCACTTGCCGCTCGTGAGGCGGCACACGCGTAGCGCCTCGTCGCTGCAGGCTTTCTGGGCGGCCTCAAACTCCTCCATCGTGATGAAGTCACGGTCTTTGGGGGAGCCGGTGGCTTGCACGTTCCGCTTGATGAGTTTCTGGTGGTTCAGGGTGGGCTTGACCACCTTGAACTGGGTGCATTTGCCGTCCTTTTCCACCACAAACTGCACAATCACACGGCCAGACACGCCGCAGTCTTGTGCCACTTGGGGGTAGTGGAGTTCTTTGATGAGGAGTGTCATCAGCCCATCCATGCCGTTTGAATATTCGGGATTGACCTCCACTTTGTCGTAGATGGGGTCGTCGGCATACGCGAAGAGGGCATTGAACTTTGAAGAGTTGGAGGTGATGACTGCCGATGCAATGACTGCCCCGCCAAGCAGGAAGATGATGCCTGCAATGGCGGCGGCTTTCGCCATCCAACTCCCAATTCTTGGGAAAAGAAGACCCCCTTTGTCCTGTCGGACATCTCCCCCATAATGGGGAGAACCATCCGGATGGTCTCCCTCCCCATTACGGGGGAGGGTTGGGGAGAGGGTCTCTCTCTCAAACTTTGCCCATTCTGCGTCGATGTCGGGCATTCCTATTTTTTTGTCAAGTTCTGTGGTTGTCATGATTTTGCGGTTTTGAAGATGAAACGGATTTTGGAGAGTGAATGGGAAATGTGCTTGTTGACGGTGGAAGGACTGATGCCTATCGCTTTTGCCGTCTCCGAGTAGGTCATTTCCTGATCGTAGTGGAGAGCAAGGATGCGTTTGTCCTGCTCCGTGAGGTGCTCGTCGATGACACGTGCCAGTTCGTCCAGCAGTTCGTGCCGTTCCTGTGTCTCGTGGACCTGTTGCTCGGCTTTCAGTTCTGCTTCGAGGGTGGCATTCTGCTGACGGGTTCGCAGGATGTTGTGGCAATGGTTCCGTACCGCTGCCATCAGGTAGCCCGTGATGCAGTCCTCTTGCAACTGGGGTTTCGTGTGCCACATCTGGGTGAAGACCTGGCTCACGGCATCACGGGCATCTTCCACCTCCTCCAACAGCGAGAAGGCGAACCGATACATCTGTCGGTAGTTGCTCTTGTAGAGATGCTCGAATGTGGTTTTGTCGTAAATCATATTGTTAAATGCAGGCTTTTTTGCCTTTCTCTATATATAAGACACACGAAAAGGCAAATCAAATACCCCTGATGCCGATTTTTTTTGCAAAAATAGGAATATTTGTAGAAAAAGCACTAACTTTGCCTCCGTAAACAGATAAAAAACAAGATTATGGAAGCGACAACGGCAACTCCTAAGAGAAGAATTTCGAGAACGATGAGGTTTGCAAGAGCCAATAAAGGCTTGATTTATGAAGTGACCGACCCTGTGTTGAGGTCTCAACTCTGCTATTACAGGAATAAAGAGAAGAATGCGGAATGAGCCGATTGATGCTTGACACTTGTGTGGTTGTCGATATGTTGATGGATGCTGATGGTTTGGACAAAAGTGTTGTTGACATATTGGATGACCCTGAAAACATCTTGTTCGCCAGTTTTGAAACCATGCGCGAATTGGTGGTGCTTTTCAATAACAAGAACCTCCTTTCTAAGCAGTGGAAGACAGCGGAGGATGTTATTCGAACAGTGGAAGAAGACCTTGATGTGGAGTTTCTTCCTCTGCGTCCTCGTGTGGGGTATACTTATGCTAATCTTCTTTTGAATGAAGGTCAGGGGCATAAAGACCCTTCTGACCACGTGATTATCTCACAAGCTATCACCGAGCATCTGACTCTCATTTCCAGCGATACTCGTTTGGGGTTCTATCGCAATCAAGGATTAGATTTGATAGAATATTGATTTGGATGGTATGACCTACGAAGAACAGACAAACGAGGCGGTGGAACTGCTGAAGAGGCTGATTGCTACCCCAAGTGTGAGCCGCGACGAGGCGGCGGCCGCCGATGTGTTGGAGGGTTACATGAGGGAAAAGGGGTTGAATCCACAACGACAGGGGAACAATCTGTGGTGTATAAGTTCACTCCAGACCCTCCCCTCACCCTCCCTACAGGGAGGGAGTAGTATCTCTGCTAATGAGGGACAAACTGACGAACAAGGTAATCACCCCCTCCCTGTAGGGAGGGTGAGGGAAGGGTCCACCATTCTTTTGAATGCCCATATCGACACGGTGAAGCCCGTGAACGGCTGGGTGCGTGACCCCTTCGTCCCGACCCTTGAGGGGGACAGGCTGTATGGACTTGGCAGCAATGATTGTGGCGGTGGATTGATGGCGCTATTGCAGGTGTTTATGTTGCTGAAAGACAAACCTCGTGCCTATGACTTGATTTATTTGGCGAGTTGCGAAGAGGAGGTGAGCGGCAAGAACGGCATCGAGTCAGTTCTTCCTCTCTTGCCGAAGATTGACTTTGCCATCGTGGGGGAACCCACAGGCATGCAACCTGCCATTGCGGAGAAGGGGTTGATGGTGATTGATGCCACCGCCCACGGCAAGGCGGGTCATGCGGCTCGGAACGAGGGCGACAATGCCATCTATCATGCCATGAAGGACATCCAATGGCTGTCTGAATGGCAGTTCCCCAAGCAGACGGAACTCTTGGGGCCCGTGAAGCAGACGGTGACCATCGTCAATGCTGGCACCCAGCACAATGTCATCCCCGCCACTTGCACCTTCACCATCGACGTGCGCACTAACGAATGCTATACAAACGAGGAAATCTTTGCCTTCTTCCAGCAGCACCTCACCTCGGAACTCCATGCCCGCTCTTTCCGTCTCTCTTCCTCGAAGATAGACGTGCAGCATCCCTTCGTCCAAGCCTGCATCCGCGAAGGGCTCAAACCTTTCGGCTCTCCCACCTTGAGCGACCAAGCCCTCATGCGATTCCCCTCCCTCAAACTGGGTCCCGGCGAGTCTTCACGTTCCCACACGGCTGACGAATACATCAAAAAAAGCGAGATAGCCGAAGCCATCTCGCTCTACATGAAGTTGCTCTCTTCGTTTTTTATCGTTCAATCGTCTGAGCACGGTCGGGACCTACGCTGACAATCGTGATGGGTGTCTCCAACTCTTTCTCCAAGAATGCGATGTAGTCAGAGAATGCCTTCGGGAACTCTGCCTCGCTGGTGATCTTGGTGAGGTCGGTCTTCCAACCGGGCAGTTCGGTGTAAACTGGCTCGATAAGCCCGTCGCTGATGTCGTAGGGGAAGTAGTCGATGACGCTGCCGTCGTTCAGTTTGTAGGCGGTACATGCTTTGATGGTCTCGAAGTCGTCGAGCACGTCGCTCTTCATCATGATGAGTTTGGTCACGCCGCTGACCATGATGGCATACTTCAGAGCCACCAAGTCAATCCAGCCGCAACGACGCTCACGACCCGTCACAGCACCATACTCGTGACCGATGGCACGAATCTTGGCACCCGTCTCGTCGAACAGTTCCGTTGGGAAAGGACCGGCACCCACACGGGTGCAGTATGCCTTGATGATACCGAACACGTCGCCAATCTTGTTTGGCCCCACGCCGAGACCGATGCAAGCACCTGCACAAATCGTGTTGGACGAGGTGACGAAGGGATAAGAGCCGAAGTCAATGTCAAGCATGGTGCCCTGAGCACCTTCGCAAAGCACCGACTTGCCTTCTTTCAAAAGGTTGTTGATTTCGTGCTCAGAATCCACAAGTGGGAACTGCTTGATGTACTCGATGCCTTCCATCCACTTCTTCTCCACTTCCGTGATGTCGTAGTCGGTATAGTTGAGGCTCTTCAGAATTTCCTCGTGGCGAGCCTTGTGAGCAGCGTATTTTGCCTCGAAGTTGTCCAAGATGTCGCCCACACGCAAACCGTTGCGGCTGGTTTTGTCGGTGTAGGTAGGGCCGATGCCCTTACCCGTCGTGCCCACCTTGTTCTTGCCCTTTGCTGCCTCGTAG
>CALAVF010000178.1 GCA_937892315.1 uncultured Prevotellaceae bacterium
TGTCAAAGAACTATCTTAAAAACGCCTCCCTTGCGGAAAGCGAGTGCAAAGGTACAACCTTTCAGCGACATGACAAAACTTTTCAAGAAGTTTTTTCAAAAAAGAAACGTTTTTTGTGAAGATCATGAATTTTGCAAGATTATTCAAGGGGAAAAATGAAAAGTTTGGAGGCATTTAGAGTGGGTGTGAATATTTTAAGTGGGGATTTAATTGTATTATTTTGTAGAGCCAGAAAAAAGTTGTAACTTCGCACTCGATTATGAAAAAAGAAGAAACCTCACCAGTATATAGTCACGACGTAATGGAGTTTGTTACGGTCGCTGTGGAATATTGTGCTTTTCTGGAAAAGACAGAAGAGCAAGAACGCATGGAGTTTGTCGATAAATTGACCAAACTCTTGCCCCTACTCTACCTGAAGACATCACTTTTGCCCAAATACGAGATTTTGTCGGAAGAATATTATCCCGAAGATTTTGTGTCCGAAGACAATTATAATATTGTACGCGCGAACATATCTATAATAATGGGTGATAAAGACGACTACTTAGATGTCTTCATGGAAGACATGAAATACAGTGAGTCACCCATCTTGACCACCGTAAGTGAGAACTTAGCCGATATCTACCAAGATTTGAAAAACTTTGCCATGCGATATAAGAACGCAACGGATGAAGAACAGATGATGAATGCTCTCGCAGAAGTGAAAGATGAGTTTCAATATGGTTGGGGACAGAAAGCCGTCAATGTGTTAAGGGCATTGCACGAAGTGAGGTATGCCGAAGTGGATGAATATTAGCAAAACAGCCCTGATGAAAGTCATTCAAGACAAATATGAGAAAAAACTGATTCCGTCTCTCCCCAGAGAACTCTTCGAGGGAAGAATCATTGTCATTTTTTCTGAAGTCGAAGCCCAAAAAGCGGTTGATTATTTGATGAAACAGAAGATTCTGGGCTTTGACACAGAGACACGACCATCCTTTCAAAAGGGGAAGATGCATCAAGTGGCACTATTGCAAGTAGCAACTCCCGACACATGCTTTTTGTTTCGGTTGAATAGAATTGGTATCACAGATGCACTAGTTCGGCTTTTGGAAGACCAAAAGATTACAAAAGTCGGACTTTCTCTGCAAGATGACCTTCGGATGCTGAGGCAAAGAAGGGACTTTGTGCCGGGAACATTCATTGAGTTACAAAAAGAAGTGAAAGCCATTGGCATCGAGGACATGAGCCTACAAAAAATCTATGCCAACTTATTTGGAAAAAAGATTGCGAAAAACCAGCAACTGTCCAATTGGGAAGCCGAAACCCTGAGCGAAGCACAACGGAAATATGCCGCAACAGATGCCTGGGCATGTATTCAGATACATGAAGAGATTGCCAAGATGAGGCGAAATGGAGATTTCATCCTGGAACTGACACCCCTGCCAGAAAAAGAGACAAACACCGACCACAATAGTTTATAATACAACAATATAGAACCCACATGAAGAGCATTTTCTTAAAGCGAGGCAAAGACGAGTCACTCAGACGTTTCCATCCTTGGATTTTCTCTGGTGCCATTCATCATATAAGCGAAGAGCCACAAGAAGGCGAAATCGTACAAGTCTTCACCAGCGAAAACGAATACATCGCAACAGGACATTACCAGATTGGCAGCATCATGGTTCGTGTCTTGTCCTTTGAGAATGAGCCTATTGACCAGCATTTCTACGAAAAGAAATTGGCGATTGCCCTCGATGTACGACACCGTATCGGAGTGATTGGCGGCAATAACAACACCTACCGCCTTGTTCATGGCGAAGGCGACAACTTGCCTGGACTTGTCATCGACATCTACGGCACCACCGCCGTAATGCAGGCACATTCTGTTGGTATGCACATTGATAGGGAAATCATTGCCAAAGCGTTGAAAGCGGTGATGGGCGATGCTCTCCAAAACATCTTCTACAAGTCTGAAACCACCCTACCCTTCAAGGCAGACCTTGGCCAAGAGAACGGCTTCCTTTTAGGTGGCGACACCGATGATGTGGCAACAGAAAATGGCTTGAAATTTCATGTCGATTGGCTCAGAGGACAAAAAACAGGCTTTTTTGTTGACCAAAGAGACAATCGCAGCCTGCTGGAACGCTACTCAAAGGGAAGAAAAGTGCTCAACATGTTCTGCTACACAGGTGGTTTTTCATTCTATGCCATGCGAGGCGGTGCCGAGTTGGTGCATTCTGTCGATTCCTCTCAGAAAGCCATCGACCTGACCAACACTAACGTAGCACTCAATTTCCCAGAAGACAAACGTCACAAAGCGTTTGCCGAAGATGCTTTCCGTTTCCTCGAAAAGATGGAAACACCATACGACCTCATCATTCTCGACCCACCCGCCTTTGCGAAACACAAAGACGCCCTTCGCAATGCGCTCAAAGGCTATACCCGCCTGAACAAGAAAGCCTTTGAGAAGATTCAGCCAGGCGGAATCCTCTTCACATTCAGTTGTTCACAGGCAGTCAACAAAGACCAGTTCCGCACAGCCGTCTTTACAGCGGCTGCATCAGCAGGCAGGAACGTCCGCATCCTGCACCAACTTCATCAACCGGCCGACCATCCCATCAACATCTACCACCCAGAGGGAGAATATTTGAAAGGCTTAGTATTGTATGTGGAATAGAATGCCACATGCTACAAATTCAATGACATAAAAAGAAGGAACGCTTCACAGCGTCCCTTCGTCAAACTTAAAACAACCAACAAAAGAAATAGATATTTTATCTCTGCTTCATCGGCATGAAGTTATCTGATGAAGAGGAGTTCTCGATACTTTGGAAGTGGCCATGCTTCGTCGTCCACAATCGTTTCGAGTTTGTCAACGTGGTAACGAATCTCTTCCAGCAATGGTGCCACCGTATCGTGATAGGCAATGGCTTTCTCACGTTCCGATTCGATATGATTTGCCACCTTGCGAGCATCCACCATCTTTTCCACATTTTCGATGATGAAAGATTCGTGGTCGGAAATCTTCTCGATGAGATAGAGATTCTCCTTCGATATCTTCTGTGCCTTCTCTTCAGGGAATATACCTTGCACCTTGTGTACGTTGTCGATGAGCATCGACTGGTACTTCGTCACCACAGGAATGATGTGGTTGAGACAGAGGTCGCCGAAGATGCGTGACTCAATCTGAATCTTCTTCGTGTAAGTCTCCCACTTGATTTCGTTACGTGCCTCCAACTCAAACTTCGTCATCACGTGTGTCTTCGCAAACATCTTGACAGAAGAATCCTTCAGATAGTTGTCGAAGATAATCGGTGCCGATGTCTCGCAATCAAGCCCACGTTTAGCCGCCTCGGCTTTCCATTCGTCGCTGTAGCCATTGCCGTTGAAGATAATGGGTCGGATATACTTGATGTCCTCACGTACCACTTTCAGGATGGCAGACTCCTTGGAGTCACCCTTCTCGATGAGGGCATCCACGCGTGCCTTGAAATCGATGAGGGCTTCTGCCACGGCCGAGTTGAGGGTGAGCATAGCCGAGGCACAGTTTGCCTCGCTGCCGACAGCACGGAACTCGAAGCGGTTACCTGTGAAGGCGAACGGAGAAGTACGGTTACGGTCCGTATTGTCGATGAGCAGTTCCGGGATGGATGGCAGGTCGAGTTGGAAAGCCGTCTTGCCAGCCACATTGAGAGCATCCTCATCGGCCTTCTCCACGTGGTCAAGCAGGTCGGTCACCGTCTTGCCCAAGAAGGAAGAGATGATGGCTGGAGGAGCCTCATTGGCACCCAAACGATGTGCGTTGGTGGCCCTCATGATGGAGGCTTTCAGCAGGCCATTGTGGTCATACACAGCCTTCAGCGTTTCCACCGTGAAAGTGACGAAACGCAGGTTGTCGAGCGGAGTCTTACCTGGAGCATGGAGCAACACGCCTGTATCGGTAGAGAGCGACCAGTTGTTGTGCTTGCCCGAACCGTTGATGCCCTTGAAAGGCTTCTCGTGGAGGAGGCAACGGAAACCATGCTTGCGTGCCACACGCTTCATGATGCTCATCATCAGCATGTTATGGTCAACAGCCAAGTTTGTTTCCTCGAAGATGGGGGCCAACTCAAACTGGTTGGGAGCCACCTCATTGTGACGAGTTTTGCAAGGGATGCCCAGTTCGAGAGCCTGAATCTCGATGTCCTTCATGAATTCCTCCACACGGGCAGGAATAGAACCGAAGTAGTGGTCATCCATCTGCTGGTTCTTGGCAGAGTCATGCCCCATCAGCGTGCGACCCGTCATCACCAGGTCGGGACGAGCGGCGAAGAGCGATTCATCCACAAGGAAATACTCCTGTTCCCAACCAAGGTTGGAAACCACCTTCTTCACTTCGGGGTTGAAGTATTGTACGACAGCCGTGGCAGCCTTATCCACCGCATGAAGTGCCTTCTTGAGTGGCACTTTGTAGTCGAGTGCCTCGCCTGTGTAAGAGATAAAGATGGTTGGAATCATCAGCGTGTCGCCAATGATGAAAACTGGCGAAGTGGGATCCCAAGCAGAATAACCGCGTGCCTCGAAAGTGGAGCGGATACCGCCTGATGGGAAAGAAGATGCGTCAGGTTCCTGCTGAACGAGGAGTTTTCCCTCGAACTCTTCCACCATGCCGCCTTTCCAGTCGTGTTCTACAAATCCGTCGTGTTTTTGTGCTGTGCCTTCTGTGAGAGGCTGAAACCAATGGGTGTAGTGAGTGACACCGTTCTCGATGGCCCATGTCTTGATGCCTTGAGCCACAGCGTCGGCGATGGTGCGGTCGAAGGGTGCGCCGTTGTCAATGACGTCACACATCTTCTTGTACACCTTAGCAGGAAGATACTTGAACATCTTCTGCTTGTTGAAGACGTACTTAGCAAAATACTCACTCGGACGCTCTTTGGGCAGGTCAACAAACACGGGACCACGCTTGAACGCCTCGTCTACAACCTTAAATCTAAGTCTTGCAGCCATAATTCTTTAATTATTAAATATAAAAAACCGTTTGTTTGTTTTCGGGTGCAAAGTTATAACATTTTGTTAGAATAACCATAACAT
>CALAVF010000179.1 GCA_937892315.1 uncultured Prevotellaceae bacterium
CCGAGCTTTATTCTAAGAACGGATAACGGCTATATGGTAATCGCTGAATAGTTACTGAAAAACATCAAAATAGAGGGGGCGGTGGTATTGGTAAGTCATTTCGACTGAGGTGTGATTATAGTCACTACACACTCATTTCGGGAGTCCCACACGCTAATTCCCATGACTATTGTCAATCAACCCTCATCATCTATACGCACTATCGCTCATGACCGCTACGCACTGCCTGTCAAAACCTATAATGTATTTAATCTTTCAGGGTTGCCGCAGACGTATTAAGTATTTGGCTTGATGATAACTTATGATTTAACCTGATTACAAGAAATGATTTGGCTTGAATACACTTTTGTGTCATCAAGCCAAATAAAAAGTTATATTCAAGCCAAATTTATTTGTGTAATCAAAATAAAATTGTTATATTTGCACCGTGGAAGTTAAGTGAGGCATATTCGTGCAGTTGGATGAAGTGCATTCGTGCAGTTGAATGAGGTGCATTCGTGCAGTTGGGTGAGGCTTTTCTGCAGAGAGAATGAAGGATAATTAGATAAAAGAATTGTATCATGAATGAAAAAGAAAGGAGGACAAGAGTATGGGACTTCAGTACAGAGTGAAGAAGGTGAATCTGGACTTGTACAAGCGAAAGGTTGAAGGGTACAAGGTGCAGTTTGTGAATCAGCCTATCATCATGGAGGATAATCTGGTGGAATACATTTCGCGTTCGGCACATATCCCCAGGAGCATGGTGAGGGCTTGCACGATGGCGATTGCTGATGCCATCACGTTCTATGTCATCAATGGGCACAGGGTGTCGTTTGGGAAGTTCGGAAAATTTCATCTGAAGGTGGAGAACACGTGTGTGGATACACCAGAGGAGTGTCTGGCGGACACTGTGAAGCGGACGACCTTGTGTTTTACACCCAGCACGGATGTCAAGAAGGTGTTGGATAAGGTGTCGCTGATAGAGTATGAAGAATTAAGTGAAGAATAAATTGCAAATAGACAAGATGGAAACAACAAAATCAGGACCGAAGGGGACTATCACGATGTACCCCGAGAAGGTGAAACTTTACTATCTAGAGGGACAGCCAGAGAAGTACCGTCTGCATTGGTCAAGGGGAGCCGCCATTACGGACGAGGACATCATACAGTATGCTGCACAGGCTTCTCATGTGCCAGAAAGTGCCATTGTGCTGGCTCAAGAAGCACTTTTCGACGCGATTGATTATTTCTGTGCCAATGGGCATTCGGTGCAGGTGCCTTATCTGGGCACGTTCAGCGTGAATCTGAACAGCAAGGTGGTGGAGACGGCTGAGGAGGCGAATGAGGAAAGTGTGAAACGTTGCCGCCTCCGTTTCTATCCGAAGAGACGGCTGAAAGCGGCTTGCAACAAGAAGAACATCCGCATGAACATCGTGGATATATTAGGATTGAAAAAATGATTTGACTATGAACAAAAGGGCATTGTGGCTAACAGCCATTGGGGTGCTGATGATGGGAAACTCCGTGTCGGCACAAACGACGAACGAGCGAGAGCAGAAGCAAGAAAACTTGAGTTCTGCCGAGCGAGGAGGAGTAAGACGGAGTCAGCAACAAGAGTGGAAACTCGCATGGAGCGAGGAGTTCAACACAGAGGGTTCTTACAACCCTGAGGTGTGGGAACCTGAACGGGGTTTTGTGAGGAATCATGAAACCCAGTGGTATCAGGGTGAGAACGCTTATCAGAAGGATGGGAAACTCATCATAGAAGCAAGGAAGGAGAGACCCTCTCTGTCCTTCGGACATCTCCCCCGTAATGGGGAGAACCATTCGGATAGTTCCCCAATAGCAAATATACAAGATAGTCTCCCTCCCCATTACGGGGGAGGGTTGGGGAGAGGGTCTTACACCTCTGCTTCTCTCACCACTCGGCGTTCGTTCTCCTTCCTCTACGGACGGTTGGAGGTGCGTGCCAAAATCCCTACGGCTGGTGGTGCATGGCCTGCCATCTGGCTGCTGGGCAAGGAGATGCCTTGGCCTTCGTGTGGTGAGATTGATGTGATGGAGTATTATCGCATCAATGGTGTGCCTCACATCTTGGCGAATGCCGCTTGGGGCAACGACCGTCAGTATGCCGCCGTGTGGAACTCGAAGAAGACACCTTTCAGCCATTTCACAGAGCACGACCCTCAGTGGGCAGAGAAGTTCCACACGTGGCGAATGGACTGGACTGAGGAAGCCATCCGCATTTATTTGGATGATGAACTCCTCAACGACATCCCTTTGAGCCAAACCGTGAATGGCTCCATCGGTCAGCACCTCAATCCCTTCATGCGTCCGCAATATCTGCTGTTGAACCTTGCCTTGGGTGGCGACAATGGCGGAGAGATTGACGATGAGGCTCTGCCCATGAAGTACGAGATTGACTATGTGCGAGTCTATCAGAAAGAAGGGATGCAAGTCTTCAAAGGGGATGCACAGGCGAATGACCGACAGAACCGCAACAGGAGACTTCGCACGGTGCCACGCGACTCCATCATCCTCTCCGACCCTTGCATCTTGGCTGACTCCCTTTCTCAGACCTACTACATGACAGGCACGGGTGGACAACTCTACACCAGCAAGGACTTGAACCTCTGGACGGGTCCTTACCGAGTGGCAGAGACCGACCCCAACTCATGGATGGGTGAGCGTCCGCAGATTTGGGCGGCAGAACTGCATCAATACAAAGGCAAATACTACTACTTTGCCACCTTCACCAACAATGCCGTGAAGATTGACACCGTGCGTGGCAACGTCATCCCTCGTCGTGCCTCCCATGTGCTGGTCAGCGACAAGCCCGAAGGCCCCTACCGTCCGATGGCTGATGCCACCTATCTGCCTGAGAAGCAGCCCACCCTCGACGGCACTTTCTGGGTCGATACCGATGGCGAGCCCTACATGGTTTACTGTGGCGAATGGCTGCAAAACTGGGACGGCACCATCGAGAAGATACGTCTCAAGCCCGACCTCAGCGGCTCCATCGGCGAGGGCAAAGTCCTCTTCCGTGCTTCCGATTCTCCTTGGAGCCACGAGGTGGAGGATGGCAAAGACCGTCCCAACAAAGTGACCGACGGTCCTTACCTTTTCCGCACAGGCACAGGTCGCCTCGGCATGATATGGACTTCGTGGATTGATGACATCTACACCCAAGGCGTTGCCTACTCCCAGAGCGGCACTCTCGACGGCCCTTGGGTACAAGACCCCCAACCCATCACCCCTCCCAACTTCGGTCATGGTATGCTCTTCCGCACCCTCGATGGTCGTTGGCTCATGTCTGTCCACAGCCACAAAAACATGAACGGCCGCTACATCCGCGTGCCCCACCTCTTCGAAGTGGATTTGTCGGGTGATAAGTTGGTGATTGGAAAGATGATAGAAGGAATATACCAATAATTAAAATCCCCAAAGTCGTATGGTCTTGTGGTTTATAAAACGGGAATAGGAGTTTTTGACAAATAAATTGCCTACCTCGAAGGGGCGATTGCAGAAAAATCTTCTATTTATGGGGCTTTCTTTCGGATGGTTAGGATTTTTTGAGTAATTTTGCAGCAGAAATAAAAATGAAGGATCGATTAAATGAAGAATGAAGAATGAAGAATGAAGAATAACTCAAGAAAT
>CALAVF010000180.1 GCA_937892315.1 uncultured Prevotellaceae bacterium
ATGAATTGTACCAAGTTATTTTTTAACGATTACCAAAATTCTATCACTTCACCATCGTATGCCAAATGGATGCCTTCGGGCAGGTCTTTTTCTTCGATGGCATGAGGACGGATGTGATGACTCATGTGGACGAGCCATGTCTCTTTCACACCAAGGCGACGAGAGAAAGCAATCGCCTCTTCTATCGTTTGATGACTGGGATGCTCTTTGTGGCGAAGTCCATTGACAATCATGTAGTCAACGCCTTCAAGATAGGCATATTCAGAATCTGGAATGGTCTTCATGTCAGTAATGTAGGCGAAGTTCTCAATGCGGAAACCGACAATGGGGAGTTTGCCGTGCATGACACGAATCGGCATGATTTCCACATCATAATGTTCCGCTTCCCCTTCCTGTTCCTTCCGTCTTTTCAGTTCGTCCCACACCTGTTGACGCTTCATCTTCACCGCATCTTCCAGATACTCCGATGCCATTGGCTCTTTCTCTACGTCCTTTATCACGATAGGCACATGAGGCTCTATCTCAATCAGATTGAGGGCTGGCACACCAGGATAACGCTTTTCTTTCGGTGTGAAGCAATAAGGAATACGTTCCATCAGATGGTCAATACAGAACTTCTCGGCATACACATCGACATCGCCAAAGATGCTGTAAGGACGGAGGTCGTCCAATCCACCCACATGGTCATAGTGCTCATGCGTGATAAGAACGGCATCGAGAGGCTTAAAGTCGATACGAAGCATTTGCTCGCGAAAGTCGGGACCGCAATCAATCAAGATGTGCTTGCCACCCACTTCGACAAGGCTCGAAGTACGCAGCCGCTTGTCTTTCGGGTCGGTAGAAGTACAGACTTCGCAAGGACAGCCGATTTGGGGCACTCCACAAGAGGTGCCGCATCCAAGTATCGTAATTTTCATATCAAGTTCACTTCTGGATGAATGTCTATTCCAAATTTCTCCTTCACATCACAGCAAATGGTGTTGCACAGCGTGATGATTTCCTCCGAGGTAGCACCGCCGAGGTTCACCAACACCAATGCCTGCTTGTCATGCACCCCTGCCCTACCAAGCGACTTGCCTTTCCATCCACACTGCTCAATCATCCATCCAGCAGGAATTTTCACTCCACCCTCCACTTCGTAGTAAGGCATCTGAGGATAGTCTTTCTGAATCACCAAAAACTTCTCCCGACTCACCACAGGGTTCATGAAGAAACTACCGGCATTGCCCTGCACCTTCGGGTCAGGCAGTTTGGCATTGCGAATATCGATAATCGCCTGTCGCACATCCGCTATGGTCACATTCGCCTTGCCTGCCAACATCGCCTTGATATTGCCATACTCCAACTTCAGCACAGGGCACTTCTGCAAACGATACGTCACGTATGTGATGGCATACTTTCCCTTCCACTCCTTCTTGAAAATGCTCTGGCGATAGGCATAATCACATTCCGCAGTACCGAAACAACGCTTCTGGCCATTCTGCAATTCTATCGCCTCAACCAACGCAATCACATCTTTTGCCTCCACACCATACGCCCCGATGTTCTGCACGGCACTCGCCCCCACTTCGCCAGGAATAAGTGACAGGTTTTCCACACCACCATATCCATGCTCAACCGCCCATGCCACAAAATCATCCCACACAACACCTGCACCCGCCTTCACCAGCACCTCACGCTCGTTTTCTTCCTCCACTTCGACACCCTTAATGGCACTATGTAACACCGTCCCCTCAAAGTCCCCCTTGAAGAGCAGATTGCTGCCGCCACCCATGTGCAACACATCACCTTTGAGCGTTGGAATCAAAGCCTGAAGTTCTCTCTCGCTGTCATACTCCACATAACGCTTGGCACGAACATCCATACCAAACGTGTTGTGATTCAGCAAACTATAATCATTGTATTCTTTCATCAGTATTCAATCTCTATCAGTTTCCAGTCGTCACCTTCCTTGTTGAATCGGAACTTCATCTGCAATCCGTTGCTCAATCCCTGCATCATCAGAGTCTTGCGGTTCTGGCTGATGCACGTCTGTCCATAGTCGAGGTTCACCAACGCCCCGTTCAGGAAAGGCAAATCCGCCCTCAGGTTAAACCAGTCGTCGGCAGAGAGCGTTTCTTCCTGCACATCCTCCTCTTCGTCGGCAGATGTAAGAATCAACCTCACAGGAACAGCCAATGCCTCACGCTGAAACACACTGTCGGCAACAAATTGACTATAGAATTGCAAGAAATCGCCATTCGGCGTCTCGCTGCTCTTTTCGGTCTGCATTTCCGTCAGCATCCACTTGCCATTCACACGGTCAAAGCCATATTTTTCCTGTTTTTCCTCCTTCAGATGAATCCATTCCACGTCAACACTTTGAATCGTCGTGTCATTCTGCAGTTCAAGGTCTTGTTCACGCTCGTAAATGACCGCGTAGAACTCCTGTTCGCCAAACTGGTTCCATTCATTCCACTCATGCTTGGTGAGTTTCGTTTCCCCTTCCCCTTCTTTACAGAGAAGCGGAAAAACGATTCGCTGATTCTGGAAACGAGCGTCACCCGCAAAATTATAGAAAAAGTCCACAAACAGTTCATCCACAGCAACAGGCGGCTTCTCCACTTCGTCAAACAAATGGAGTGTGTCGCCCACAAATAACTCTACGGAATCTTCCTCCGCTTCGTCCTCCGATGCAAAAACATTCTGCATCTTCCCATCCTTGCATGAAGTCAAAAGCCCCATGACAACAACTGCTTGAACTAAACCTTTTCTCATAAGATTTTACAAAAACTTTGCAAAGATACATCTTTTATGTGAAACTTTTTGTACCTTTGCACAGTTTTTTCATCAAACAATACACAACATCAAGATATGTTAGACAAAATTCAAAGTTTACTCAACGAGGTTGAGGGTCTCGCAGCACACTCCGCCGAAGAGATTGAACAACTTCGCATCAAATACCTGAGCAAGAAGGGAGTCATCCCTGCCCTCATGAACGATTTCCGCAATGTGCCTGCCGAGCAGAAGAAGGAAATCGGTATCAAAATCAACGAACTCAAGAACAAGGCACAGGACAAAATCAATGCCCTCCGCGACACGTTCGCCGTGCAGGAAACC
>CALAVF010000181.1 GCA_937892315.1 uncultured Prevotellaceae bacterium
GCGGGACAGCAATGCGGGCGACACGCTGAACATGTGGATTGAGAAATGGAGTTCACGAAAAACTTCTGACTATGAAACTGCATGGGGACAACCGGTGACGAAGCCTCAACTGCTGAAGATGTTCAAGGAGGCAGGATTCAACGCTATCCGAGTGCCAGTGACGTGGTGGCCGCACATGGAGGCTAAATTTCAGTTGGACGGCACAGCGTGGTCACCATCGAAGGATGACTTGGGCACGAAGATTCAAAGTGCATGGATGAAGCGTGTGCATGACGTGGTGGATTATGTGATAGATGCAGGTATGTACTGCATTCTGAATGTGCATCACGACACTGGTGACGGAAACACCTGCTGGATAAGAGCAGGCGAGGATGCTTACACGAAGAATCAAGCCCAATATGAAGCCATTTGGAAACAGATTGCCGAGGAGTTTAAGGATTATGGCGAACAACTGGTGTTCGAGGGATATAATGAGATGCTGGACACTTACGGCTCTTGGTGTTTTGCGTCGTTCCAAGCACCAGGCAACTACAATGCTGCCGTAGCAAAGTCTGCTTATAATGGCATCAACAGTTATGCACAAAGTTTTGTGAACACGGTGCGTAGCACTGGCGGAAACAACGTGAACCGAAACTTGGTGGTCAGCACCTACGGAGCCTGCTGTGGTGATGGGTCGTGGAGCAGTCATCTGAACGAGCCTTTGACCCAAATGAAACTGCCAGAAGACGTGGTGGATGGTCACTTGATTTTCGAGGTACACAGTTATCCTTATTTCGAGACGCTAAGTAGCGGTCAATCAAGCGTGAGAAGCATCATCACTAAACTGAAAAGTAATTTGGTCAGCAAGGGGGCTCCCGTCATCATCGGCGAATGGGGCTCTGGCGGCGGTATCAGTTATTCGAATCAAAAGGAGGATTATCTGAAATGGGCACAATATTTCGTGGAGCAGGCAAAAGCCAACGATATCTGCACGTTCTATTGGATGGGGCTGTCGGATGGTAGTGCAAGAAGCACTCCACGATTCAACGAGGAAGACCTGAAGGATGCCATCATCAAGGGATACTATGGCGAAGAGGGTTACACGGCTATCTCTACTACAAAAACAGGAAACCCTAAGATGGACGTGTTTTCCTTGAGTGGCACCAAACTCTACTCAGGCACGACACTCGAAGAGGTAAAACCGAGATTGCAGCGAGGTGTCTATATCGTCGGGGGGAAAAAGGTACTGATTCAGTAATAAAGACATCACACAACTAATTTCAACGAAATAAAAGAAATGGATTTTTTACCCAAAGACCCTGCCATGTTGGTATCGAGCATCAACATGCTGCTGCGAGACGAAGAATACGACACGCTCGACTCTCTCTGCAACTCTTTCAACCGAGACCCAGAGGAAATCAAAGATAATCTGCAGCAGCACGGCTTTATCTACGACGAGCAACAAAAGCAGTTCCGCCCAATCGGATACGACGAATGATAACGAAAGACCATCAACAAACAAGAAAGGCAACCAAAACGGTTGCCTTTCTTGTTTGTCAGCGGAGAGAGAGGGACGTTCAAGATAAGAACCGTTGATGAGGGTTGATTGTAAT
>CALAVF010000182.1 GCA_937892315.1 uncultured Prevotellaceae bacterium
GTAGGCACCAAAGATGCCGAACTGTGCCGCTGCACCAATCAGCATGAGTTTAGGATTGGCGATGAGTGCGCCGAAGTCGGTCATGGCACCGATGCCGAGGAATACGAGAGGAGGATACCAACCGAGTCGAACACCTTGATAGAAGATGTTGAGCACGGAATTGTCCTCGTAGAGACCAATTTCAAGACCTGCCGCCTTGAACGGGATATTTCCCAGAATGATGCCGAGACCTATCGGGATGAGGAGCAGAGGCTCGAAGTCCTTCTTGATGGCAAGCCAGATGAAAAAGGCACCAACAGCAATCATGATGATGTTGGCCCACTCCACGTTGGCAAAGCCTGTGTAAGTGAGGAAGTCTGCGAGTTTCGTCCCTATGAAATCCATTGTGGAAACACTTTCGAGTAACATAAGTTCTAATTGAAAATTTATAATTGATAATTTATAATAGCCATCCGGCGTGTTGTGTCACAAGGCGGCAGCATATTATACATTATACATTGTTAATTATATATTATGATTTACTCGATGGTGACGAGGATTGCACCTTCCATCACCGTGTCGCCCTTCTGAACCTTCACTTCCTTCACCTTACCGTCACGGTCGGCGTCGATATTGTTCTCCATCTTCATGGCTTCGAGCACAACAACGGTCTCGCCCTTCTTGATGGCTTGGCCTACGGTGACACGAACTTCGTTTACAGTACCTGGGAGTGGTGAACGAACGGCAGAAACACCTGCTGCCACTGCTTCTTGTGCTGCCTTTGGAGCCTCAACAGTCTTGACAGGTGCGGCTACGGCACGTACCACGGGCTTTGGCTGAGCAACAGGCTTCTCAAGTTCTACGTCGAAGGCGATGCCATTGACCTCAACCTTTGCGATGTTCTCTTCAATGCCTTGAATCTTCACATTGTAAGGAGCACCTTGAATTTTATAGTTATATTCTTTCATTGCTTTTTGTTAGTGATTTTATTTTTTCAATTCTACTGCCTGATGATGCTGGGGCGTCGTGCGGAGTTCATGACTCTTGTCTGCCCACGTGGTGTGAGTCTGCTGAATGGTGAGGATACCCGACTCGAGGTCGTGTGTGCCACCAAAGTACTCATGAAGAGCCAAACCGATGACAGCAGCATAGGTCTCAATCTCAATACCCTTCGTTTCAGTGGTACCTTGCTTAGCCATTTCGACCACCTTCTCTGCCTTCTCGTGGATAGCACGGATGGCACGCACACGAGCCAATTTGGCTGCACGGTTCATTGCCCAGCCGAAGATGTGGAAGAATACGAAGAGGAGGATAAGGCAAGAGAACACAACGCCCATGCACATGAGCGTCATGGCGATGCCGTAGGGGTCTTTCTCCTTAAACTCTTGAATCTTGTTGTTGTGGTAAGCAATGTTGGGAGCATTAGGAGTCACCTTGTCGGCATCCAGCACTTGCCATTCGTCGCCACTGATGCGAGCATAACTTGAACCCACAGGGAGGGCTGGAACAGAGACGGAGTCGAGCAAATCGACAGCATTGCCATCGAAGAGATACACCGTGAAAGGTTCACCCACTGGCAATGTGAAATTGAGGTGGAGTGTACCACGGTTCACATGACCGTCTGCAAAGAACGTGATACGCTGCTTAGCAGAGAGCGAAGTGCGTGGGTCGCCAGCAGGAATGGCAGACATGAGTTTCTCACGCTGAGGTGCTGGCATGTCCTTGTCAAGCACTGTCGGATTGATGGTGACGAAACAGTTTCTTATCTCGTGTGTGGAATAAGAAGTGTTCTCAATCTCAATCCATGAAGCAGCCTGACCATATTCATCCACATAGCCTGGCTGCTTGCATGATGCGGAGTCGCAGCATGAAGGAGTTGCCACATAGACCTCATTGATTTTGAAGTCGTGGGCACCTTGTGCAAAGGCAGCGGAAGAGGCCACAAGAAATGATATAACTGATAATAACTTTTTCATGACTTAGAGAGGAATATTACCGTGCTTCTTGGCTGGATTAGTAAGTGACTTATTAGCAAGTTGCTCAAGAGCACGAATGACACGGAAACGAGTGTTGCGTGGCTCAATCACGTCATCGATGTAGCCATACTTGGCTGCTTGATATGGATTAGCGAAGAGTTTAGAATACTCTTCCTCCTTCTCAGCGATGAACGCCTTGGCATCACCACCCTCTTCCTTAATCTGCTTAGCCTCACGAGCATAGAGCACTGCAGCAGCACCGCTTGCACCCATCACGGCGATTTCTGCCGATGGCCATGCATAGTTGATGTCGCCACGGAGTTGCTTACAAGACATCACGATGTGAGAACCACCGTATGACTTACGCAGTGTCACCGTCACCTTTGGCACAGTAGCCTCACCGTAAGCATAGAGCAACTTGGCACCATGCAGAATCACGGCGTTGTACTCTTGACCTGTGCCTGGAAGGAAGCCAGGAACATCCACGAAACTAACAATTGGAATGTTGAAGGCATCGCAGAAACGAACGAAACGAGCACCCTTGCGAGAAGCGTTGCAGTCGAGCACACCTGCGAACTTGCTTGGCTGATTGGCAACGATACCCACCGAGCGACCGTTGAAGCGAGCGAAACCTACAATGATGTTCTGAGCATAGCGTGGCTGTACCTCGAAGAATTCGCCGTTATCCACTGTGGCAGCGATTACCTTGTACATATCGTATGCTTGGTTAGGATTATCTGGAATAATCTCGTTGAGCGAATCCTCAAGACGGTCGATTGGGTCTGTACACTCAACGAGAGGAGTCTCCTCATGGTTGTTCTGAGGAATGTAACTGATGAGTTGCTGAATCATAGCCATCGCCTCTTCCTCCGTAGCGGCAGTGAAGTGCGTCACACCCGACTTTGTCGAGTGAACCGATGCACCGCCAAGGCTTTCTTGGTCTGTCCATTCATCATCAGCGACTCTCCATACATGACCATGTAATTCAGGTCATTCGGGAACTGTCTGGCCAGTGACTCCATTTCCGCAATAGCGGCCTTCTTGTCCCCTTTCCTCGTATAGATCTCACTCTTCGCCACCGACAGGTGCTCACTTTTGCCGTCGATCTGTTCCATCCTCTCCAGCACACGGATGGCACTGTCGTAGTCGTTCACCTGCTGATAGAGTTGGAAGAGCATTTCGAGCATATCCTCCCGTTCCTTGTTCCGTTCGTAGATGCCCTCAATGACGGGAATAGCACTGGCATAGTCCTGTTGCTGGATATAAGTCTGAGCCAGTGTCTCCATATAAGTCTCGTTATCCGGAGCCAGGGCAGCGGCACGCTTGACGCATTCGGTTGCCTTGTCCTGATTTCGCAGGGCCGAATAATACTGCGCCAGGAAATAATACACCTCCGGGGCGTCGGGATTC